>MWEV01000267.1 GCA_002071245.1 Deltaproteobacteria bacterium ADurb.Bin026 | reverse complement strand
GGCCGATGGCGTTTAAAAAAAGGCAGCATGGCTTATAAAAATGGAAATAAACAATAATAAAATTGAACATATAATAACATCCCTTTCAAAATACCTACAAGGAAAGGATACTGCGCTGAGACTCTCCCTTATATCCTTTTTTTCAAGGGGTCATCTTTTGATTGAGGACTTACCAGGACTTGGAAAAACAACCCTTGTAATAGGTGTAGCAAAAGCCCTTGGGCTCACTTTTGGTAGAATCCAATGTACAAGCGATCTGCTTCCAACAGATATCACAGGGCTATCTATTTATAACAAGAGTGCTGGAGAGTTCGAATTTCATCCAGGACCAATTTTCAACAACATTGTGCTTTGCGATGAGATAAACAGGGCAACACCAAAAACACAGAGTGCACTTCTTGAGGCTATGGGTGAAAAACAGGTAACAATAGAGGGAAAAACCTATAAACTACCGCGCCTTTTTTCTGTTATTGCGACCCAGAACCCCGTCGAACAATTCGGAACATTTCCTCTGCCAGAATCTCAGCTCGATAGATTCATGATGAAAATAAGCATTGGATATCCCTCGCGCTCAGCAGAAAAAGACATACTGAAGCTCGGAAGCAAAAGAGAAGAACTTTATACTATCGAGCCTATTATGAACAAGGAAGAAGTTGCGCAACTCCAGAATGATATTAAGACAAATGTTTATGTCTCCGATAAGATTCTCGACTATACCCTTTCCATCATAGAGGCGACAAGGTCAAACCAATATTTTACAGCAGGACTTTCAACGCGTGGTGCCCTGGCGCTTATAAACACGGCCAAAACAAACGCATTTTTCCATGGTAGAGATTTTGTTATCCCTGAAGATATAAAAGAACTATCAGTCCATACAATACCACACCGTGTTCTATTCAAAGAAGAGTATGAAGCACTCGACAAAAAGGAGATTATAAAATCTTTAATAGACACAATATCAGCCCCAGCGTAAAAAAACCCGGTGTAATAAAGATTACAAAGGCAGGTCTTCTTTATATCCTTCTTACAATATTTTTGGGTATTTCCGCTGTTAATACCGGGAATAATCTTATATACCTTATCGTCTCAGCACTTCTTGGTTTTATGGGGATATCCGGTTATTTCGGTAAAAATAATCTGTCGAAGATTTATGTTTTTATCGAGTTTCCTCAGGAGATTTATGCAAACACCAGTTTCCCCGTAAAAATAATCATTAAGAACAAAAAACGTCTTCTTCCTATTTTTCTTTTAAGGCTTCATATAGCAGGCCATTCTGTCCTATTCCCATATGCAGATGCAAAAAGCGAAATTACAAAATACATAAATATTATCATTCCCAAGAGAGGTCAGCACACCATAAGGGATATTTACATAAGCTCCGTGTTTCCATTCAATTTTTTCACAAGGTTCAGACATATCGAAGACACATTTGACTGCATTGCGTTTCCAGAATTAAAAAAATGCGAACTTATATCGCTTTATGAGAAAGAAAGGTTGCTAAGGGGTGAGAAAACCTCTGATAAAACAGGCTTCGAATCTGATATAGTTTCCATAAGGGAATATGTATACGGCGACCCTTTAAAATATATAAACTGGAAGGCTACTGCAAAAACAGGCGCTCTTAAAACAAAAGAACTTTCATCGCTTTTATATCAACCAATAATCATAGATTTTGACAAAATAGCCATAAAAGACATTGAAGAAAAGATATCATGCATTTCGTATGCAATTGTCCAACTATTGAAAAAAAATTCACCAGTGGGATTGAAGATAAAAGACAAAATGTTCGAGCCAGGAAATTCAAGGAACCACAAGATGGGTATGCTTAAAGGGTTGGCGTTTTATGAAAAAAACAAATAACATAGAATACCCTCTCTCAGATGTTGCAATCAATATCGAGACAATCGTCAAAATCATCACCTATCTTGTTGGTATATTGGGATTTTTATCCATATTCATGCATATCAATACATCTTTCAGCATTATGTTTTTAGCGCTTTTTGTGTTTTCTCTGTATTTTGAATACAAAAAAACCTTTTATTTTCCGAGATGGCTGCTGAACATACTATCGTTGCTCGTTATACTGTTTTCTATCCACCGTTTCAAACTTGAAGATCTTGTAACACAGATTTTAGAGGCATTGCTGATTCTGCTTGCAATCAAATTTATGGAAAACAAAAAATTCAGGGATTATATGCAGATTTATGCGATAACCCTGTTTTTGCTTGCCGGTCTCGGTCTTCTTTCTCTTGATATTACCTTCATAGTTTACCTGCTTATCCTTGTTTTTCTTTTGACTGCATCGATCGTCCTACTTACCTATTATTCACAAGATTCGAACCTCACTTTTACAAAACAAATCATTATCAAAATCATTCTTAAATCGATGTATATACCCATGGTGGCAATACCCCTGTCCATCCTTATGTTTATGATACTACCCAGGACACAATATCCAATCTTCAATTTCATGAATAGAACTGACAAGGCTAAAACGGGATTTACAGACAATGTCAGGCTTGGTGTCGTATCGAGTATTCAAGAAGATTCGAGCGCAATATTAAGGGTAAATATGGAAAAGATAGACGATAACAGTCTGTATTGGCGTGGCGTTGTCCTTGATTATTTCAGTGATAACTCATGGAAAAGTTCAAAAAAGGAAGCGGCTCCAGTTTCATCTCCTGGCTTATTGAAAGGGAAAGGCATTAGACAGATTATCTATCTCGAACCATATGAAAACAGATATCTTTTTGCGCTCGATAAGCCAATCAATGTAGTCCAAAGGGATACAAGAAAATATGATGATTTCACTATCGCCTCGATGGGTAATATCGATAAAAGAATCAGGTACGAGGCTGTTTCAATCATTACCGACACAATCGATGAAACTAAAATAGATGAAGATAAATACCTCCAGTTACCTACCGATTTATCTCCTGAAATTATAAAACTCGTAAAAAACATAGCAGTCTATAAAAACAAGACTCAAAACATCCAATCAATTTACACATTTTTAAATGCTGGCACATATAAATACTCCATTGAAAATTTACCCGTCACAAGCAATCCGCTCGAAGATTTTCTTTTTTTTACTAAATTTGGTAATTGCGAATATTTCGCTTCTGCATTTGCAGTTATGCTTCGGGTTGCAGGTATACCATCGAGGGTAGTTGGCGGATACAAGGGTGGATATTATAATGATCTGGGAGGTTATTATCTGGTGCCTCAAAAAAATGCCCACGTATGGGTCGAGGCATATATCCATCAAAAAGGCTGGGTTCGTATAGACCCAACGCCGGGAATCATTGACCATTTTGCACCACTAATGAAAGGAGATGTCTTTTTCAGATTGAGTGTTTTGTTGGATACCATAAACTATTATTGGTACGCTACTGTTATAAACTATAATTTCGAAAAACAGTTTTTTATTATTCAATCTCTAAGGTCAAACATAAAAAAACCATCTTTTAAAACATCCATAAACAAAGACAATATTACAAAATCTCTTATCATCGTTATCATCATTGCAGGGTTAGTATTTGCGGTTTATTCTATCTCAAAACTTGACAACTCATTTGAAAACAAACTTCTCATCTCATT
>MWEV01000266.1 GCA_002071245.1 Deltaproteobacteria bacterium ADurb.Bin026 | reverse complement strand
ATCTATATGTCAACCTGGGGTGGATTTCTGCGCATCAGGAAGATATTGAGAGGCGTCTTTTTTCTTTTCGTGGTCCTGGTGTGTCCCGGGATATTTTTCTGTACGATGTGACGAGCAGTTATCTTGAAGGGGAGGATAATTATTTCAGTGCATACGGTTACAATCGTGATGGGAAGAAGCAGATAGTGATTGGCCTTTTCTTCTCAGATCCAAAAAGTAAGTGAGCGTTTCGGTTGCGAGCGAGTGACCTTAGTGGGGGATCGCCCCGTCTATGTCAGAAAAGAAGGGACAACCTGCGGCCACGTCCTGGTTGTTATGTTGGCCTACATGATTGTCAAGCAACTGCGATACGCAAAAAACTCTCAAATCGTAGAAAACCAAATCTACTCAATTAGTTATATGGCAAATGACTTTGCTTTCTATTGGAACATCCGCTATAAAGACATTACTGTGTGTAATTTACGTGCAAAGCCTTTAACTATATTTCCGTCATAGCTTGAGGATGGCGAGTGTTTCAAGATGTGACGAATGTGGGAAAAAATCGAACGGATAGATTTCTGTTAATGAATATCCATTCTCAATAAATATTTTCAAATCCCGTGCAAGCGTAGATGGATTGCATGACACATAGGCAATCGTTTTTGATTTAACGTTGAGGATAGATGATAGCCCTTCTTTGGTTATGCCCTCTCTTGGCGGGTCGGTTACAAGCAAATCGATGTCCGTAAGGTTTAATGTTTTTAACACATCCTCAATCCTGCCCTTTTTGAATGAGCAATTTTTAATTCTGTTTATAATGCAATTTTCCTTAGCTGTGGCGATGTTTTTATGGGATGAGTCGATGCCTGTAACTTCTTTAACATAACGAGATAGAAATAACTCAATGGCGCCTGCGCCACAGTATAGACCTGTCACATTTTTGATGTCTTCTTTTTGAACAAACTCAGCCAGTCTGGTGTACAAAAGATGTGCGCCTTTAGGATTTGGTTGAAAAAAAGAGTCCGGATAAACCCTTAGCTCCATGTCTCCCATTGATTCGACGATATATGGATTTCCGAAAAGTCTGACCAAGGTTTCATATTTAATGGCATCTCCTGGGTTGGGGTTTATGACTCTGTACATACTTTTTATACAGGGTACTTCTGTTGTAATGTTTTTCCAGAGGCCTGACAGATCGGGAAGTTTGCCATTTGTTGTTTCTAAAATTAGCATGATGTCTTTTGAATGTTTAGATTCTCGAAGTATGAGGTGTCTTAATAATCCTTTTCCGGTAAGTGGATTGAAAGCTGATAGCTTATTTTTTTGGACAAATTCGTTGAAAAGCGGGAGGATGTGTTTGAGGGTTTCGCTGAATATGTAGCATTCATTTATTGGCGTTACCTCCCATAGATATTGTCCTGAATGTGAAGCCCTTTTTCTCATGCCGAGCATAATGCCGTTTTTGCCTTCGCCAAATGCAAGCTCGATCTTACCCCTGTAAAATGTTTGTTCTGGCGAATGCACTATTGGCGAGGTATCTATATTTGATACATCAATCTTGCCAATACGTTTCAAGGTTTCTTTCAAATATCTTTCTTTCATGTAGAGTTGTGTTTCATATGCGAGGTTTTGCATAGTGCATCCGCCACACGCAATAAAGTGAGGACATAATGGTGTAACCCTGGAAGGGGAGGGGACTGTGATCTGTAAAGGTTCTCCATAAGCGAAGCGATTGTTGCGTTTGACAGTCCTGATCTCTACTTTATCTCCAGGGACACACCCCGGCACAAAGATAACAAGCCCATCGTGTCTTGCGACACCGTAACCATCTGGAAAGGATATATCTATTATATCGGTCACATAAACATCATTCATTGATGTACCATATTAGTAAATGCTTTTATATAAATGAAATAAAAGATAATTATTGCCTACTTATGCAGAAAAAGACACAGAAAAAACTGATCCACCGGATTTTTTACAATCATCAGGAGAAGTACAGTATTGGCACATGGAAATATTACCCGGACATATATCTTGATCCGTAGGGATGTATATACATCTTTTGCTTTTACATGATATGTCGAATCCAAAACGTCTCCCGTTTATTTTCATACGCAACAATTCGAGTCCTTTTCCGCCTGCCCCGAAATCATAAGGTTTCTTGGAGCTGTAAAGGTCTGTTTCTTTTGTATGAAACAGACCATCAAAGATATACTGCTGATTTTCTTCTGTTATGCCTATTCCGTAATCCTTAACATGGAGCCATATTTTGTCTTTTTTCTGTTCTATTGTAATCTCTATGAATCCTCCGTCAGGCGTATTTTCAATAGCGTTTTTGACGAGTCCTTCGATTATGTCCCGCAAAATAGCGGGGTCTATCGTAATGAACAGAAAGCTTTCTCCTTCGACATTAATGTTTATGTTTCTGTGACTTGAAAGTTGCGATATCTTATCCATTATAGATTTTACGAAAGGAAAAAGTTCTATCGGTTGATAGTTTTGTGTACTGCCTGACAGATGATGATTTGTCCAATCTTTAAGCGCCTCCCAGTGATTTCGTATATCAGTAGGAACGTCTGACAGCATCTCTATTTTGCCCCATAAACGGTCAAGGTCATCAAGAATGACGAGAGCCTCAAGTTCCCGTGAAACATTAAATATTTCGTCAGTTTCTCTTGAAAGATCCAAGAGTCTTTCAAGGTTTTTCTCTATTGGTTTGATTAGAGTCTCATAATCAAAGTTAAGCGATATGTCACGAAACTTTCGTTTTAATATCCTTATGTTGCCCTGAATAACAGCCAGTGGTGTCTTAAGTTCGTGTGAAATATGGTTTACCGCTTTTGTCTTTGCCCTGTTAAGGCTTTCGAGTTCTTTGTGTGACTTGATCAGGGCGTTATGCGTCTGTATTCTCTCTGTTATATTCTCAAATGATATTATGTGCTCACCGGTTAAAAGTCTTACCGGTATAAAATTGATCGTTATTACAGAGTTATCCTTGCAGGTCACATCGAATATTCTTGGTTTTTTTTCGCCTGGCCTTACATTTTTTATATCATCAATCCATGTTGCAATGACCTGTTTCCGATAATTATTGTCGGGGTACGCCTTTTTGAACCATGTCTTTCCATTGGGAACGTCTCTAAGTGTATAGCCAAATATCTCAACAAACTTAGGGTTTATGTAGGTAAAATTTCCTGTTTTATCAATCATTGCAATACCAAAGGGTGCATTTTCGGTTAATGTCTGAAACCTGTTTCTTTCGTTACGTAACGAAGCCTCAGCAATCTTTCGTTCAGTAACGTCCCTCAAATATGCAAGATAGACTTGTTCTCCACGAAAGGTTGTGCTTGTTGCAGAGACCTCAATATGTATCGCCCTTCCTTTTTTTGTTATACCCTTGAACTCGTAACTTGCTGGTACGGATTGGCCCATCTGCCTTCTTCTGTTAATCTCTGTAACCTTTTCAAAATCATCGGGATGCACTATTTTAGTTATCGGTTGACCTGTTATTTCTTCATATCGGTCATATTCGAACATTTCAATAAATCTTCTGTTTACATATTGATTTATATTGCCTTGAAGGATAGCAACGCCGTCATTGGAATGTTCAATTGCAGTTCTGTAACGTTCTTCGCTCTCTTTTAACTCCTTTTCAGTCGCCTTGCGTTGTGTAATATCGAGCATGGTGCCTTCATAATAGATGGTTTTATCTGTTTTATCCTTTACTGCCTTAACATTAATGGATATCCAGTGGAGGCCTCTGTTTTTTCTATACATCTGTACTTCAAAATTTTGGACTGCACCACGTTCGTGAAGGATTTTGGCAAGCCTCATACGGTCTTCAGGGTTGACGTATAACTGATTTGCCATGTCTGTAATGGAGTTTATCAATTCCTCGGGCGAGTCATAACCGTGTATCTGGGCGAGAGAAGGGTTTGCACTTATAAAACGGCCTTCGGGGCTTGTCTGAAAGATACCTTCTGCTGCATTCTCAAAGATGTTTCTGTACTTTTCTTCAGCCTGTCGAAGTGCTGATTCGACCTGTTTTAATTCAGCTTCTGATTTTTCGAACTGAAAAACGCACTGGTTGAGATTTTCTAATTCTTTTATGAGTTCGTCCTTTGTCATATCTTCATAGTTCATATCTGGTTGCCCCACATCTCAGTCACTAACATTATAGAATATTTTCAGTATAAGGAAACAGTAATTTATTATGCGATCCCCATATTTATATAATTTTCGTAATGAAAAACAGTTGTTTACATTTGTTTATACAAAAAATCTTTGTTATGCTATCATGATACAAGACCTGATTATGAAAAAAACCCTGTTTTTTATTTTCAACCTAAGTTTTTTATTTTGTATCGTATTCTCTAACTGCGAAGGGGCGGAATGGGTTTTTTTCAATAGAACGGAAACGCCAAAGGGATGGTTTCGTCAAGATTTTTATGACAGAAGTTCCATGATTAAGACAACAAATGGCACGTTTGAGGTTGCAGTAAAAATGGTTTTTCACGGAAAAACAGCAAAAGAATCAGAAGATCCTGTTTTAAGTTCGTCCTTGATTGAAATTAATTGTATAGAAAAACAATATAAATCAAAAGATTATAGCCATTCCGATGGAATATGGAAGGCCATTGCATCCGACAGAAGCATGATTGCACTATATCAATCGGCATGTCTTGGTCTTGATATAAACGCTGAAAAATTGCAGTCTACAGATTCATCCGAGGAAGTTGACAAACTGCTTGAACGGAGTTTGGCGAGCTTTCAAAAAGGTGATTGGGATGGCGTAATAGATGCGGCTACTCAGGTATTGCTGCTGAACCCTAAGAATGAAATCGCATACACAAACAGGGCAGGGGCGTATGCATACAAGAGAATGCTGCAAGAGGCTTTATCGGATTGCAATAATGCAATAAATATCAATCCTGATTTTGGACTTGCCTACAACAACAGAGGCTATGTTTACGAACTACTCGGACAATTAAGGGAATCCTTGGCAGACTACAAAAAAGGTTGTGGACTTGGAAACTCAATGTCATGCACTAATGCTGAAAGGTTGGTCGATCCCAGCAAATAGCATCTCAATGTTTTTTTAAAATCTTTAATGCATCTTCTATTAAATTTTTGTTCTTTGGGTTTTTGGATTGAATGAGTGCCCTGTGCATCTTGCGCTCTCTGAATGTTTTTGCTACGTAGAGCCTTTCTCCGGTAAATGGGTGTTTCTCGGTATAATACATGCATCCGGAAGCTGTCAGTGGCAATGGAATAAAGTCCTGGATCTGCTCAGGATGGATTTTTCTTTTTTTCAGGAATTGTGATGTTTCATAGGCGTCTTTAAGCGTTGAACCTGGGTGTGCACTGATGAAGTAATGCACAAGATACTGGTTTTTCTTGTGACCCTTGCTAATCTCTTCATAACGTCTCGCAAAGTCTTCATAAACATCGATCGGTGGTTTGTTCATTAATTTCAGAATGTGATTGAGTGTGTGTTCAGGGGCGATTTTCATTTGACCGCTTATGTGGTATTTGCATATATGCGACAGATATTCGGTGGATTTTTTATCTACAAGCAGGTCATACCTGATGCCGCTTTCGATAAAAACATGTTTTGTCTTTGGCAATTCAAGGATTTCGCGGAATAACTCAAGAGAATCTTTATATCCAAGTCTCAGGTTTTTACATTTTTTGGGCATGAGACATTGTTTTTTACTACATACGCCGTTTTTTTCCCATAAATGGCAATGTGCCTTGTATAGGTTTGCAGTAGGGCCGCCTATATCAGTAATGGTCCCTTTAAAATCTTCTCTTTTAGTGAGATTTGCAGCCTCTTTGAGGATGGATGTTTTACTCCTTGACTGGACGATCCTGCCTTGATGCATAAATAGACCACAAAAACTGCATTCGCCACAACAACCCCTGTGGGATATTATTGAGAACCTCACCGTTTCAAAACCTGGAATGCCGCCTTTTAATTTGTATGACGGGTGAGGTTTTTTCGTATAGGGCAACTCATAAATGGCATCGAGTTCGTGTTCTTCTAAGGGGAGAATAGGGGGACATTGCAAGACGAAACGATTCCCGTGCCTTTGTATCAGTTTTGTATCCTTGAAGGGATCCTGATTTTTATATATTAGGCTGAATGCTTCATTGAATTTGTCTTTATCAGCTTTCACATCTTCAAAGGACGGTATCTCTAAAGCCCCATCCTCCTTAGCATTTGTTATATAAGCCGTTCCCCTTATATCTTTTAGTTCTTTGCCTTGTTTTATTTTTTCGGCTATCTCCAAGATTTGCCTTTCGCCCATTCCAAAAACTATTATATCCGCACGTGCATCAAACAGGATGGATCGCCTTACAGTATCGTCCCACCAGTCATAATGGGCAAACCTTCTTAGGCTTGCCTCTATTCCACCCAAAATAATGGGTATATTTCCGAACACCTCACGAATACGGTTTGCATAGACAATTGTTGCCCTGTCAGGCCGAAGTCCAGGTTTCCCGCCAGGCGAAAAATCATCCTTTTTTCGTGGTCTTTTGTTTGCAGTATAGTTTGCAACCATAGAGTCCATGTTGCCGGCTGTTATGCCGAAAAACAGATTTGGTCTACCAAGCCTTTTAAAATCTGCTGTATTTTTCCAATCAGGTTGAGGGATAATACCAACCCTGTATCCTGCTTTTTCCAATACCCTGCCTATTACTGCAGTTCCATATGAGGGATGGTCAACGTATGCATCTCCAGTAATAAGGATTATGTCGAACACATTCCATCCCCTGTTTTTTGTTTCTTTAAAGGAAATGGGCAGGAAATTGTAATTCATGTTGATTTATGGTGTATTCGATTTTTTTGATTACGCAAAGATATGATACCTAAGTAAAGTGGCGGAGAGGCAGGGATTTGAACCCTGGGTCCCGTTTTAACGGAACACTCGCTTAGCAGGCGAGCACCTTCGGCCAACTCGGTCACCTCTCCATGGGCAAAGTATACCCATTTGGTTATTAAAAATCAACAAACAAGGTGACTATATTTACTGAATTTTCC
>MWEV01000265.1 GCA_002071245.1 Deltaproteobacteria bacterium ADurb.Bin026 | reverse complement strand
AACCCTCATTAATTCTTCAGAACCATCGTCAACCCGTGATGCAAGCAAAACGCTCCCGCCAGGCACTTCATCTTTCTCAAACAACTTCACATTATGGCCCCTTTTTGCTGCTACAGAGGCACACTGAAGTCCTGCTGGGCCGGCACCTATAATTACAACGTTTTTCTTCTTTTCCACCATCGAAAACCCGTAATAACCCCAGCTTGCATCCTTTTCGTGTCCAACTGTAGGCCTTACAGAGCACATGATAGGCTGATGATAATAAAGGCGTGAAAAGCAGAGATTACATGCAATACAGGGGATTATCTCATCTTCACGTCCTTCCTGAATTTTAACTGGCATCTGTGGGTCGGCAATCATAGGCCTGCACATCTCCCAAAAATCTATAGTCCCATCTGCTATTGCCTTCTCAGGTATGGACGGTAAAAATTGCCTGAATGCCATCATTACCGGCACCTTAACGTGCTTTCTAATCTCTCGGGACACGTAAAGCCAATGCCCCATCGGCACATCCCTTGTAATCACTGGAATTGAAGATTCATGCCAACCTATTGTAACGCTTAGGTAATCAGCGCCTGCTTCCTCTGCAATCCTGAAGCTCTCAATGCTCTCCTCGAAGGTATTGCCTCCCCTATCGTCGAGTAGCTCCAAACCACAAAGACGGATACCAACAGGGATCTTATCGCCAACTTCTGCCTTAACCCCCTGAATAACCTCCACCATAAGCCTGCAACGTTCCCTAATGCCACCTCCGTAC
The DNA here is from genome assembly GCA_002071245.1 of Deltaproteobacteria bacterium ADurb.Bin026. Taxonomy (GTDB): domain Bacteria; phylum Desulfobacterota; class Syntrophorhabdia; order Syntrophorhabdales; family Syntrophorhabdaceae; genus MWEV01. The sequence goes on along the minus strand of MWEV01000265.1, from coordinate 6,456 downwards.
TCGTCTTTTCTCTTATTCGTGTAGCTCGAAATAAACGTTGATATGAGATATCCAACAATACCAGACAGTTCGATCATATCGAAACCAGCTTTAACTGCGCGCCTTGCCGCCATTATATGGTCTTTTACAGTCTTTTTTATTTCAAGGGTAGTGATCTCTCTCGGTGGCTTGAAATATGAAAGCTTCTGGGGCACAACAGATGACATAAGGCAATAATCAAGGTCAACCCCGCCCTCTCTGCCGCAATGGAGTATCTGTAGACACGAAAGCGCATCGTTCTGTCTAATAACATCGGCAATCCTTGCGAGTCCTGGAATAAAGCAATCATCATATATTGCCATCATACCCTTAAAGCCCTTTCCTTCTCCTTCTTTATCGGGATAGGCACCCTGTGTCGTTACGATACCTGGGCCGCCTCGCGCCTGGGCCTCCATGTATGCCACCTCCCTGTCGCTCACATAGCCATCACCATAGGGAAAATTTGTCTCTGTGGCCGCATATTTTATCCTGTTTTTTGTGTTAAGAGAACCGATCCGTCCTGGAGAAAAGATATGTGGATATTTTTCCATAGCAACTCCTCTTTTTTTGGATGTGCCTTCTGGTCAATTATAAATTATTTTGGTAACATAGAGGATTATTTGAAGTCAATATATATCTCGTTGACAGCCCAACCATAGGCAACAATTTATCTACAAAACATGATAACATGGTGAGCAGGTTATGCTAATGTGTTGGCCCTATTGGGCGTTGGATATCACATGCCAAATTTGCAGCATCACAATCGCTTTGCATAGCATTTCGTGTCCATCACTTTCTTACTTTTCTATTCAAAGCTCGAAGAGTTCACCATCAACCATATTAAATCTACGTCTCCCAAGCGGCCCAATCTCGGGGTCATGGGTAACAAGAATAAGGGTCGAGGAAATACGTTCATTCACTGAAAGGATATAGTCAAGCACCTCTCTACCGGTTTTTCTGTCAAGGTTGCCTGTAGGCTCATCAGCAAGAATAATCTCAGGTTCGTTCACCAATGCCCTTGCAATAGCAACTCTCTGTTGCTCTCCGCCGGAGAGTTCACCTGGTTTATGATTTCTTCTTTCATTTAACCCCATGATATTCAGAAATGTCTCAGCCTTTGAAACAGCTTCTTGATCGCCCATTCCCCTTATGAGAAGCGGTATCGTGATATTTTCGATAACGTTAAAATCATGTAAAAGATGATAGAACTGAAATACAAAACCCACCTTTTCATTCCTGAACCTGCTCGCCTCGTCTTCGGTAAATTGATTTATATTCTTGCCCCTAAAAAATATCTCGCCTCCAGTGGCAGCATCGAGTGTGCCGAGTATGTGGAGGAAAGTACTTTTGCCTGCCCCTGAAGGCCCCATGATGGTAATAAAATCACCCTCATATATATCGATATTTATACCCTTCAATATATTGAGTTCCGCATTGTTCTTGTTGAAACGTTTTTTAAGTCCGGAAACCTGCAGGACGGGCTCACTCATAACGCAGGGTCTCCACAGGGTCTATCTTTGAAGCCTTATAAGAGGGATACAGCGTTGCAAGGATACATATAATCATGGTAACCGATGCAACAAGACCTACATCGAAAAAACTGATTTTTACCGGCAGGCTGCTGATATAGTATATATCTTCAGGTAGCTTGATAATCTTGTACCTCCTGATAATCTCACATATGCCATAACCACTCACCGAACCGATCATAGCCCCAAAAACGCCTATCGTCACACCCTCAACCATGAAGATTTTCATTATGCTTTTTTTCTTTGCCCCCATTGCTTTAAGAATAGCTATATCCTTCTTTTTTTCCATGACCGTCATTATGAGGGAACTGATGATATTGAAGCTTGCCACAAAGATTATCAAGGCAAGTATTATGAACATTGCAATCTTTTCGAGCTTCAATGCTGAAAACAGATTTTTATTCATCTCAATCCATGTCCTGGCAAAATAATTACCACCTACCCTCTTTAATATGTCCTTTCTTGCCTCATCAGCCCTATAGGCATCCTTCAATTTTACTTCAATCCCTGTTGCACCGATATCCATGATGCTTTCGACATCCCTTAAAGACATAATAATAAGGGTATTATCGATCTCGTACATACCTGTTTCAAAAATCCCGCCGATCTTTACGCGAACAGTCTCAGGCATTGCACCCATTGGAGAATAACCCCCAAAAGGCACCATGACCGTAAACACATCGCCAGGCAAAAGTCCCATGTGCTTTGCCAATTCCTTCCCAATAAGGATGTTGTTTTTGTTGTTCAACGCATTTATGCTTCCGTCCTTGATCAGCTTTCCCATAAATCCTATATCTTCTGCATTCAAGCCTTTAACGGCAACACCAGACAATTGTCTTCCGCTTTGCACCATAGCCTGAAACGTAATAAACGGAAATGCATGTGTAACGCCATCTGATTGTTTTATCTTATCAACAAGCCCTTCCGGTTTTTTGATATCCCCGTCTATACTCAGTAAAAGCACGTGTGGATTGATGCCGAGTATCCTTTCCCGTATCTCATTCTGAAAACCTGTCATCACGGCAATAACGATAATGAGCGCCATAACCCCTATTGCTATGCCCACCACCGCAATCCAGGTGGTAAAGGATATAAACGCCTCTTTTCTCTTGGAGCGCAGATAACGCAAACCTATGTTAGTTTCATAATCCATCTTTATAACTTTCACCGTAGCTTTTAGCGTAAAGTCTTTCTTGCATACTTTATGTTTTGCGCCATATCCTCATGGTCTCAAAAGTGGAAATAGAATAACTTCGCGGATTGACGGACTATCCGTTAGAAGCATCGTCAAACGGTCGATACCAATGCCTTCGCCTGCAGTAGGTGGAAGGCCGTACTCAAGGGCTGTTATATAATCCTCATCCATCATTGCCCCTTCTTCCTTTGCCTTTATCTGTTCTTCAAACCTTCCCCTCTGGTCAATGGGGTCATTCAATTCATTGAATCCATTGGCAATTTCCATGCCGCTGATATAAAGCTCAAACCTCTCAGTAATATCAGGGTTATCCTTTTTCCTTTTGGCAAGCGGCGACACCTCGACCGGATAATGTGTTACAAAGGTCGGCTGAATCAATTGTTTTTCACAGAGTTCTTCGAATATCTTGGTAATAAGCTTGCCTTTATTCTCTTTTTCAGCACCTTCTATCTCAAGCTCCTTTGCATATGAGGCAAGCTTCCCCATATCATCCATCTGTTCAAGGTCAAAGCCGCCAAATTCCCTTAATGCCTCTTTCATTGTAATGCGTCGCCACGGAACTGAAAAATCTATCTCCTGTCCACCAAACATAACCTTATAACCACCAAAAAGTTCTTTTACGAGCGAAGAAACCATGTTCTCAGTAAATGACATGAGATCCTCATATGTTGCATAGGCCTGATAAAATTCGAGCATTGTGAATTCAGGGTTATGTCGAACAGAAATCCCTTCGTTTCTGAAATTCCGATTTATCTCAAACACCCTCTCAAAGCCACCCACCACAAGCCTTTTCAGGTACAACTCAGGTGCTATCCTGAGGTAAAGATCCATCCCCATCGCATTATGATGGGTAATAAAAGGTTTTGCTACAGCCCCACCGGGGATTACATGCATCATCGGCGTTTCAACTTCAATAAAATCGTTTTTAACAAAATAATTCCTAATAAATTCGACGATTTTCGCCCTTATTGTAAAGACATCCCTCGCTCGTTGATTAACGATTAGGTCAAGGTAACGTTTTCTATATCTTTCTTCTACATCTTTAAGACCATGCCATTTCTCAGGCAACGGCCTTAGAGATTTAGTTAGAAGTTTAATGTTTTCAGCAAGGATTGTCAGTTCACCCGTCTTTGTCCTGAATACCCTGCCTTCTACCCCCACTATATCACATATATCAAACCTTTTGAATGTTGTGTATTCAGGTGATTTAAGCATGTCCTTTCTCACATAAATCTGAATTTTACCCTTCCTATCCTGAATGTGCACGAAAGAACTCTTTCCGAAATCCCGAAAAGCCATAATCCGTCCTGCTACAGCAACATGTTCTTCTGTTTTTTCAAGTTCATCGTGGGAAAAGAGATTGTATTTTTCTTCAACATCCCCTGTCGTTATATAGGGTCCATTGTCCTGGGGATATGTTTCTATGCCATTCTCCCTTAGTGCCTTTTCCTTTTCCATCCTTACAATAATTAACTCATTAATCGGTTCCATCTTTGCTCCTGAATGCTTGTTATAAGGGTTCAAGGGTTTGTGGGTTGTGGGTTTGGGTGTTTAACTTGTATCCTTAAACCCCTCGACCCTTTTCCCTTGGCTCCTGATTTCACCTTTCGGCTTTCACACTGATTTCATTTATAACTGCCTCTGTCCGATATACGATGTACGATATTCGATATTCGGTCTTTCACCTTTCATACCTCTACTATAACATCATAATCGAGGGTTTTCACTATTTTACCTTCGCATATTTCACCTGCAACACATTTACCTTTAATAAAGGCAATCCCGTCAATATCTGGGGCCTGCGTCAAAAGTCTCCCGACCATGTGCCCTTCTTCCTTTCCCTCTACGATAACTTTGGTCGTTTTTCCTTGAAGCATGGCAAGCCTTTTCTTTGATATCTCCTTCTGGACCTCCATAATTCTGTTGTATCTCAAACGCTTCACGCCTTTTTTAACATGTCCTTTCATTTTATATGCCCCTGTGCCCTCTTCCTTTGAATACATAAAGGCACCAAGCATATCGAATTCCCATTTTTTTATAAACTCGTATAAACACTCGAAGTCATCATCTGTTTCGCCAGGAAAACCAACGATGGCTGTTGTTCTTAACGCAGCATCAGGAATCCTTTCCCTTATATCACCGAGCAGATTTTCTAAATAGCCCTTTGTATATCCTCTGCCCATCAACGAGAGAATCTTGTTTTCAGAATGCTGAACAGGAATATCCATATACTTTATAATCCTTTCATCACTATTGATGAAACCGATAAGCTCGTCGGTCACTCCTCTTGGATGCATATAAAGAAGTCTCAGGTAATAATCGCCTCTAACCATAAGTATTCGGCGAAGCAGTCCCAAAAGATCTGTATTTTCATGCTTGCCATAAGAAGTAATATCCTGACCTATAATATTGATCTCTGTGAACCCGTTATCTAAAAGCCACTCAAGTTCCATCACTACATCATCAGGCCTTCTGCTCTTAAGACCGCCTCTTATGTCAGGCACAGTGCAATAACTACACCTATTGTCGCAACCCTCCTGAATTTTAAGATAAGCTGATGGCTTTCCTGTGAGGATTCTTCTCGGGAATGTTTCTGCAAAAGACCCCTCTCTCAAAAATAATCCTTTTTTGTCGATCAGGTTTGTAATTTCAGTGTAATAATTTCTTCCGACAAAAAGGTCAACCTCCGGCATCAATTCAGGAAGCTTTTGTCCATAGCGTTCGAGAAGACACCCCGTTACTACCACCCTTTTTCTTTGTGCCTCTTCAAGTATTGTTTCAATAGATTCTTTCGTTGAATCTTCAATAAAAGCGCATGTATTGATAATTACTGTGTCTGCTTCCTCGGCAAGTACATGCCCTGCATTTTCCAGATTTCTGACGATATATTCAGATTCAACAAGATTTTTTGGACACCCGAGACTGATTATCTTAAATTTCACTTACATATATTCCCTGTTTTTTAAATTTTTTCAAAATATCTGCAATTCCTTCGCCATTGTCTTTGTAATCGATGCGAATGATTTGCATATCTTGCCTATTTAAAGCAAAAATATCTATGTATTTTATGTAGTTAAAAACATCTGTCTTAATATATTTTGGTAAAGTGTCGTAAGACTATGATTATATAATGCTAACGACGCATTGACAATGCTTATTTTTCCGTTAATAAACAACTTAATCGACCATCTGATAGATAAGACGATGCTAAATATTTTTCCTTCGAGAGAAAGCCCCCGTAAAATCACCTACCAGCTTCCCGTAAGACGTCGATACTTGGTAAGGATTTTTTTATCGTATCTCCAAAGAGATTTTCAAGCCCATCTCTATCGTTTATAGATAATGCAGGTTTTTCTGCAATTTTCGTTTCTTTGACCTGTACAGCCGGCAGCGATACCTACCTTGTGGCACAAGAAAAAATCATATTTCAGTGGGTCTTCAGGTGAAAACAACTTCAAGGCGTTTGTGATTTCAACAGCAGCCTTGTAAGAAGGCGTCCTGCACTGTGTCCAGTTAAAACACCGTCCAATTTTGAAAAGATGGGTATCAAGAGGAATGATCAGATCCTTTTTATTGATGAAGTTCCAAAGCCCAACATCGATATCATCCTTGCGCACCATCCACCGGATATAAAGATTCCATCGTTTCATTGGATTTGAAGGCAATGATTTCGGAAAAAAGAATTTCAGGTCATCGCTTTCCTCAAAAAGATAG
>MWEV01000264.1 GCA_002071245.1 Deltaproteobacteria bacterium ADurb.Bin026 | reverse complement strand
GGCAATGCATCTTTTTTCGTCAACATAAGCCTGACCTCTTTCCATCCTTATTGCTTTAACCGGACAAACCCTGAGGCACCTGTAACAGTCCCTACATCTTGCGGTAAGCGTGAATACAATCTGCCTTGTCACAGGATTATACATTTATGTCATCTCCCATATGTAAACACTAAATTTCATTTTAAAATTCAAAAAACACTTCAACCGATGCTCACTGCATACTGTTCACGGTTTTATCACCCAATACTTTTTGCCTTTCCTCCTCTATCGCCAACGCCGCCTTCTCAAGCGTACACCCCTCAATGACTTTATCTCCGACCCGTATTACTGGCCCCTTTTCACACATCTCAAAACAAAATGAAGCACTAACGCTAACCTTGTCTCCTAATTGTTCTGTATCTATATGCACAAGTATATCTCGGAGCAACTTCTGTGCACCTTTGAGAAAACAGCCTGTTCCGAAACAAACATTCACCTCAATGGTCTGTTCACCATCAGATGAACTCAATGACATACCCTCATCGGCAATCCTTTTCCTTGATTTATATCCCGTGTGGAGTAATTCATGCGCTTTATGACCCCCCACTTCACCAAGAAAAGAGGTATACAATTCATTTATGTACGGGTTATCCTGTGATTTATGGAGTTCTAACATCCTGTCGTTTTCATAGATCCCTTTTGTTCTCTTCTGGCGAACCACAGGGTTCGTGAACACTGGCTGACCGGCACCGCCCACACAACCACCAGGACATGCCATAACTTCTACAAAGTCATAAAAAGCTTGGCCTGATTTTATCTTTTCAAGCACCTGTCTTGCATTGCCAAGACCGCTGACTGTAGCAAGTGAAAATTCTTTACCGGCTAATGAAATTTTTATTTCCCTTATGCCGTTCTCTCCGCGAGTGCTTGTAAATTCATAGCTTTCTCGTTTTTCACCCGTAAGCTTCTCTGTAACATATCTTAGCACAGCCTCACTGACTCCGCCAGAATTTCCAAATATCACCCCCGCGCCCGTTTTAAAACCAAACGGCAGATTGAATGATTCCGGATCCAGCTCTCTGAAATTAAGGCCTGCTTCCTCAATCATCCTTCCCAGTTCCTGCGTGGTAATAACATGATCAACATCACGAACACCATCGTGTATGAACTCAGGCCTTTTTGCCTCAAATTTTTTTGCGGTACAGGGCATGATAGAAACAACAACGATATCTTCCCTTTTTTTGCCCGTCTGAGCAGCCAATATCTCTTTAGACAAAGCTCCAAACATCTGTTGTGGCGAACGACAACTCGAGAGATTATGGACAAATTCTGGATAATACTGTTCGACAAACTTAACCCATGCAGGGCAACATGAGGTGAATTGTGGAATAAATTCATTTTTTTGGATCCTTTTTATAAACTCGTTACTCTCTTCAATGACTGTAAGATCTGCCGTAAAAGAGGTATCAAACACCCTGTTAAAACCTATTGCACGGAGTGCTGCCGCTGTCTGACCTGTTGTTGTTACACCTGGCTCCATCCCGAAGATCTCACCCAGTGCAACACGAACCGCTGGGGCAATCTGGGCAACAACCATTTTATTCGGGTCATGAATTACCTTCCACACTTCATCAACTTCAGATTTTGGCGTAAGTGCTCCAGTAGGACATATCCGCGCACACTGGCCGCAGTTGACACACTCCACTTTATCCAGATCCTTACCAAAGCTCGGGATCACCATTGTATTGGCACCCCTGTGTGCAAAATCGATAGCGCCTACCGACTGAACTTCTGAGCAAATACGCACACAATCTCCACACAGTACGCATTTATTAGGGTCACGCACTATCGAGGGCGATGAGTCGTCCACGGGGATATTTTTACTCTGATTTTTAAACCTTATCTCTGTAATCCCCAGTCTTCTTGCAAGCGCCTGAAGCTGGCAGGTAGTACTTTTTTGGCATGTTGGGCAACTCTGGCTGTGATTTGCGAGAAGCAGTTCTACGATGATCTTTCTCATCTTCCTGATGTCCTCAGTATTTGTCTTTACATTCATCGAAGGACTGGGAGGTGTCGAACATGCCGGGACAAGCCCCATACCTTCAACATAAACCATGCATAATCTGCATGCCCCATAAACACTAAGTTCAGAGTGATAACAAAAGGTAGGCAGATCAATCTTTGCCTTTCGTATAAGTTCGAGCAGATTTTGTTCTCCTTCGATTGGTATTTCTTTGTTATCTACTATTAAGAAGTCGTTTTCATTCATAGTTTTTCTCCTTTTATTGCACCAAAGGTACAGCTCTCTATGCATGCCCCACAACGGATACATATAATTGGGTCAATCCTGTGCACCTGTTTTCTCTCTCCTGTAATTGCATTAACAGGGCATTTCTTGGCGCAAAGCATACACCCTTTACATAAATTCTCATCGATTGTGAATTTGGTCAATGCCTTGCATTTACCGGTTGGACAGTATTTGTACTTTACATGCGCTTCATATTCATCACGGAAATTGTTGAGGGTCGACAGAACCGGGTTCGGCGCCGTCTTTCCAAGACCACATAAAGAACCCTTCTGAACAGCAGTTGCAAGATCCTCGAGTATCTTGAGGGTCTCCTCTGTAGCCCTTCCTTCTATAATATCATCAAGCAGGACAAGCATCTGCTTAGTGCCTTCCCTGCACAGCACACACTTACCACATGATTCGCTCTGCGTAAACTGCATGAAAAATCTTGCAACGCTGACTATACATGTATTCTTGTTCATAATAACAAGTCCACCCGAACCAACCATTGCTCCAGCCTCTTTAACAGAATCAAAATCAATTGGTAAATCGAGATGTTCCTTTGTAAGACAACCCCCTGAAGGACCGCCTATCTGGGCTGCCTTAAAACCGTCCGCCATCGGCTTACCATCATCCGATGTAATACCTCCGGCAACACCGTATATCATATCCCTTAAGGTCGATCCGAGAGGCATCTCAATAAGTCCTGTATTTAGAACGTGACCTGTAATTGCAAACGTTTTTGTACCTGGTGAATTTTCCGTACCCATCTCGCGGAATTTGTTAACACCTACACTCAGAATAAGCGGTATAGTTGATAATGTCTCGACATTATTGATAACTGTCGGCTTTCCCCACAACCCACTTTGAGAAGGAAACGGCGGTTTTGGTGACGGCATTCCCCTTTTTCCTTCAATAGATGCTATGAGCGCGGTTTCCTCGCCGCATACAAATGCACCTGCACCCTCCATAACCTGAAGATTAAATGTATGGTCTGAACTGAGTATGCGTTTTCCAAGGATACCAAGCGTATATGCATCCTTTATTGCCTTTCGGATACGTTTGACCGCCAAGGGATATTCTGCACGCACATAAATGTAGCCCTCATCGGCATGTATCGCCCGTGAAGCAATAATCATCCCTTCGATGATACTGTGAGGATTGCCCTCCATTATACCCATATCCATAAAAGCACCTGGATCTCCTTCATCGCCGTTACATATTATATATTTCTTGTCACCCGGCTGTTGTCTTGCCATATCCCATTTTTTTCCAGTTAGAAAACCGCCGCCGCCGCGTCCTCTTATGCCTGACGCAAGGATCGTTCTACAGATGTCCTCTGGACTCATATCTTTACAAGCCCGTGCTGCAGAGACATAACCATCCCTTGCAATGTATTCCCTTATATCCTCGGGGTCGGTCATACCACAATTGCCCAACACAAAACGCCTCTGTTTCTGATAAAAGGGGATCTCCGATGTCTCTTTACATACCTTCAACATATTTGGCTCAATATAGAGAAGTCTGTGTAGAATATCTCCCTTTTTGATGGTTGTCTCAACAATGTCCTTAACATCCTTTGGTTTTACTCGTGTATAAAATATCCCCTCGGGTAGGATCGTAACCAGTGGGCCAATTTGGCAAAATCCCTGACAACCTGTTTTTGAGACAAAAACATCGCCTTCTTCATCTTTCAATTCAACGATTACGTTAAGGTTTGCCTCTTTTATTGTCTTTACAAACTCTTCATACACCTTCATAGATCCATTAACCAAACACCCGGTCCCAGCACATACAAGCACCCTGTGAGGTACCGCATTCTCCCAAGCAATATAATCTGTCTTTATCTTATTAAAGCCTATGAGTGTCTTGTTCATTATGAGCCTCCGCATTGATGATATCGTCAATAATTTCATTTGCCCTCTCCGGTGTAAGTTGTCCATATACCTCTTCATTTACAACCATTGCAGGGGCAAGTCCACACGCGCCAAGACAATTCACAGTCTCAAGCGTAAAAAGCATATCATCGGTTGTGTCTTTTTCATCCCTCAGATTGAGCTTTTTTTGAAGTGCATTGTGCAAGTCCATCGACCTTTTTACATGACACGCAGTACCATTACAAACCCGTATGTGATATTTTCCCTTAGGTTTTAAGGTAAAAAGAGAATAAAAGGTCGCAACACCAAAGACCCTTGCAGGAGAGATACCCACAGATGTAGCAATAAAAGTAAGGATTTCTTCGGGCAGATAACGATACTCCGCTTGTACTGCCTGCAGAATGGGTATGAGTCGTGAAGAGTCTCTTCCGTTTTGATCTATAATTTCCCATACCTTTTCAAATTTGCGTAACGTTTCCATTAGATGCTCCTTTAGTTATCCGATAATTCATTATTTGAAACCTTAAATAATTGCTCCGAAACTTCGCCATTCCCAAATGCTCAGTAACAGTGTCTTTCCCGCATGCTCAGCAACAGTGTCTTTCCCGCATGCTTCTGGCGGGAATCCATTGTTTTCCAGTATCTTTTATCATGCCGGGTCAAGCCCAACATGACAAAAGACAGGTTATTTTTCAAAGGCCTTTATTTATATCAATTAAAACGCTTAATATGTTTTTCTGCATACAAGCCAGCAATCCTTTTGTTATGAACAAAAACTTCTCCTTAAAGACATTCATTAGTTTGCCTGAAGAAACATGGCAAGCTTTTTTGAAAGCACGACAAGTGACGATGCAAGGTTTTCGTGCTGGACGATAACGCCTGTAGGTACATTGATTTTTGTGTGGGAAAAATTCCAAATAGCACAAATCCCCGCATCTATCATAATATCAGTGACTTCCTGGGCATTTCCCGGAGGAGTTGTAATTATACCGATCTTTATTCCCATTCTTCTAATCATATCTGTGAGTTTGTTTATGTTAAATATCATCTTCCCTTCTACGGTGGTTCCAACCTTGTTTTCGTCTATATCAAATGCCGCTATAATATTTAAACCATACTCTTTGAAACCGTTATAACCGAGTAAGGCACTGCCAAGATTGCCTGCACCTACAAGAAAGGCTTCTGTAGTGTTGTTCCAGCCGAGAAAATTCTCGATCGCATACATCAATTCTATAACATTGTATCCAAGTTTAGGTTTTCCCACTGCATCCGTTATTTCGAGGTCTTTTCTTACCTGAATAGGAATTATGTTGAGATCTCCTCCAATCTGAGTTGCAGAGATATATTCTATTTTTTGTTCATTACACATCTTCTTGAGATATTGATAGTAAATTGGAAGCCTTCTCAATGTCGGTTCGGGAATAGGTTTAACTGTTTGCAAATTCCTTATATTATTACCCGGCATATAACAACCTCCTTCCTATTAAGATAACTTATTATCGATAAATATATATCGATATTTATTTATCGTGTCAAGTAAAATATTTCACAAAAACAATTTATGGAGAAAAGCAGAAGGTTAAAAGAAGCGAAGGGGTCAAGTAGAGAAAGACAGAAGATTAGAAGGTTGGAAAAGACAGAGGGCTGGAAGGTTGGAGGGTTAGCTAAAAATCGGAAAAGAAAGGATTCAAGGAGCCAAGGGGTCGGAAAGGCGAATGGTTCAAGGAGTCAAGAATTCGAGGGGTCAAGTGGAGAAAGACAGAAGATTAGAAGGTTGGAGGGTTAGCTAAACCCTCGGTGCTGAATATACATTTTATATTAAGATTATCTTCTTGAATTTTCTCTTGCCTACCTTTACAA
>MWEV01000263.1 GCA_002071245.1 Deltaproteobacteria bacterium ADurb.Bin026 | reverse complement strand
TAATCAGTTTAGGTCAACTTATGTTGTTTGCCCCTGTCTGAGAAACAAGGATACTTGCACGCAGAAGTGACTCGAATGTACCGGCGTCTGTCCACCATCCATTAAGTGTCTCCCATGTCATTGTGCCGTCTTTCAAGTAAGCGTTGTTAACGTCTGTAATCTCCAACTCACCTCTATCGGATGGCTTTATGCCTTTTATAAAATCAAAAACCCTGTCATCGTATAGATATATACCGATAACAGCGAGATTGCTCTTTGGTGCCTTTGGTTTTTCCTCAATGCTTCTGAGCTTTCCATTAGTTATCTCTGCAACACCGAACCTTTCTGGGTCAGGTACCTCTTTTAATAGGATTTTTGCACCATTTTTCTGCATTTCAAAGTCTTTTACAGCTTTGATGATATTTTTTTCGATAATATTATCACCGAGAACAACGCATATCTTTTCGCCTTCAGCAAACCATGCAGCAAGAGAAAGCGCTTCAGCGATACCTCCTTCGCCTTCCTGATATGCGTAGTGTATGTGCGAAAGACCGAATTCCCTCCCATTTCCGAGCAGTCTTAAGAAATCCCCTGCGTAATTGCCACCAGTCACCACCATGATATCCTTTATCCCTGCATTTACAAGGGTTTGGATAGGGTAATATATCATGGGTTTATCGTATATAGGCAGCAGATGTTTATTGGTTATCTTTGTAAGCGGGTTAAGCCTCGTCCCTAAACCTCCAGCTAGTATTATACCTTTCACGGAAACACCCTCCTTATGTTAGCCCATGGCTGATAAGTTATAGTTCTTCTTATATATCTTTTTAAAGCGAATAAGTTTTTTCCAATAATCTAAAAAAATCACATTAACAAACATAGCACATAGATAATTTATCCACAACACAACCTGTTACTGCATGCTTGTAATCCCTGCCAAGTCAAGAGAAAGTCTGAACGTTGTGTCTCTTGGTCTTGTCGACTGGATGAGGGCAAGCGTTAAAGCCCAGCAGTCAGGGCGATACGTAAGTTGGTACATCGTATCGATCCATGTACCATCCTTGAATGAGTATCTAATCTGGTATTTACCCTCAAAAGGTTTATAAAATCCCCCTATATCTGAAAAGAGTTCATTAGACAAACTGCTGGTGTAATAATGGGATAGGTTTACCCAATAGAGGTTAGAGTATTTATGGTTTAAGCTGTTTCTCATCACAGCGATGCCATTGCCGCTTGTATTTATTGTGCTTTCGTTTGTATAGCTGAAATTATCAATCGGGTACAGCGTAAGTTTTGTCTTTATATTTGAAAATCTGCTTCCAGAGCCGTCGTATAGGGTTGAAGGCTCGAGGTTACCCGAAATGCCATATGTTTGTGCTATTTCAAATAAAGAAAGTTCTCTGAATTTTTGATCTGACATCGTATTTAGATAGTGGTGTAACGAATAAGTAATGACGTTAGTGTTGTACATCCTGTCATAAGGGTCAATGTTGGGAATACCGCTGAATGATGTATTCGGAATGTATATATAGGTTAGCTGTGGTTTTACGATACTCTGTATTTCGCCTATATTTAAGAATTCAGTGGTATAATTCCTTAAGAACTGGACGTTTGCATCTCCTTCTATCTTGGCTGTTTGACGGACCTCTGTGCTGTTGTTCGCTGTGTCAGATTTTGATATAGTATAGCCTGTTTCGTAAAGTGTGCCGTTAATAAGAAAATTTATCCCTTGCCATGAAAGCGGCATCCTGAGTCTTGGCTCAAGGCTGAAACGTGTGTAATTTGCCCCCTCAGCCCTTCTGAAACTCGTAAGACCCGCATAGATGTCCGTATAGAATCTTTCTTTTAGTATGGGCAGATACTCTGTGAAGAAAGAGATGGAAGGCAGATACTGAAATACATAGTCATTGTTTTTGTGGGTTAGATTTTTGAAGTATGAACCCTCTATAGTCAAAAGCGATTTTGGGAGGGGTTTTTCAAGATACGCCGTTGACTTTATAAGGTTTTCGCTTCTCTCCGTAGTCGTATCGCCAAAGTCCTTCATGTAGTCGACGTCTGATACATAGTTGGTTTTGATCTTTAGGGTCAAGTCTTTCCACATTACCTGGTCGTGTGTTGCCTTTATCTGGTAACGTGTTCTGTCGTATTTTCTATCACTTACGATTGTCGAATATAATGTGCCTTTAAATGTTTCGGCGAGGGCATAACGGAATTCTGCCCCAGGTTTGATACCGCGATCGCCAATGTAATCAAGATAGAATGTGGCGTCCTTGTCTTTAGAGATTGCCCAGAAATAAGAGGTTTTGAGTTTGGTTCCATCCCTGCTCGAGAGGGCGAAGGTAGGCATAAGCAGTCCAGACTGCCTTTCAGTCTTGACAGGGAATATTCCCCATGGCAAATAGAAGACAGTGGTATTCAGTATCTTAAATTTTGCACCTTTTGTCTTTGCATATCCCTCGATCGTTACATCAATATCATTGGCAAGGAATTTCCATGCAGGTCTTTCGCCCTCGCATGTCGTTATCTCTCCGTTTTTTATTTTATATTGGGATTCCCCAACCTTGTTTATATGCTCGCCCGCAATCTGGAACCCACCCTTTTTAACAAATATTTTTCCTTTTTCAATCGTGCCTGTTTTGGTGACAAGGTTTAGGTATAACTTTTCGCATTCTATAACGTCCCCTTCATCTTGCAATAGAATGTTGCCTTCGGCGAAGATCTCCTTCGAATTGTCGTCGTATACCAGAGAGTCGGCGTTTAATATGCGTGCCCCTTCCTTTATATCAACATCACCTTTTGCAATGTACACATTTTGTTCTTTTTTATGTTCAAGGTAGCGAGCAGATATATCGACCTGGTTTGTAAGGGATGGTTTATATTCAAGGAGTTTTGCCGCATAAACAGCAAACGGCGAAAAAATGACAACACATAAAAATAAACATATACTAGAATATTTCATCGATAATCTGTCTTGCCTCACCTATTGTGTATAACGAACCGGTTATTAAAATCAAGTCATTGTTATCCGCGATCGCTTTTGCCTTTTCTAATGCAGCTTTTACATCCTGAGTGTAAAAAACATTTGTGTGGTTTATTGGTTCAGCGATTGGGTCGCTGTTTTTTGTTGAATCCCTTAAATTGTATGAATATATGAATGCGTTTAGTGCTTCGAGGGGAAGCGCCCTTTCGGTGTTGGGTTTTGTAAATATTACCGTGTCTATAAGATGAAGAATCTCTTCAAGCATCTCTTTGTATGCCTTATCCTTCATGACCCCGAAAATCAATATCTTTCTTTTTTCCGTGTAATGCGAGGTAAAATATTGAGTCAATGTGTGTATGCCTTCACAGTTATGTGCACCGTCAAGGATGACGACAGGGTTTTCTTTAACAATTTCGAGTCTTCCGTGCCATGTTACACCTGATAAGCCTTTTCGTATAGATGTCTCCTCCAAAGCAAAAC
This sequence comes from Deltaproteobacteria bacterium ADurb.Bin026, assembly GCA_002071245.1. Taxonomy (GTDB): domain Bacteria; phylum Desulfobacterota; class Syntrophorhabdia; order Syntrophorhabdales; family Syntrophorhabdaceae; genus MWEV01. The sequence continues at coordinate 2,811 of MWEV01000263.1, read as the reverse complement.
CCAGTTCTGAGATGACCTCTGATACACATAGTGCAATCGCTGCATTGACAAGTTGGTGGTCTCCTGCAAGATTTACTTTGATATCTTTAAGCTGTCTTTTTAAGCCATTGTAGTCCATCACGCCATCAGCCTTTTTGTTTATCCAAAAATCTTTCCCAATCGAAAAGAGGGGGCTTTTTTTTATGTTTGCAACCCTTTCGATAACCGTAAGTGCGTCGCGGTCTGCGCCCGTTATAACCGGTACGCCATCCTTTATAATGCCGGCCTTTTCATAAGCAATATCAATGATATTATCACCGAGCTGCTCTGTGTGGTCAAGACTTATATTTGTGATAACACAGGCAACAGGTGAAATTATATTTGTTGAATCGAGTCTGCCACCCATGCCAACCTCAATAAGCGCTATATCGATTTTTTCACGAAAAAAATATTCAAATGCAATGGAGGTTGTGAAATCAAAAAATGTAAAAAACCGTTTATTGTCTTTCTGCTCTATCCTTTTTCTGATAAATGCGGTTAGTTCAACAACCTCTTCTTCTGTAATTTCTTTCTCATCAATGGTGATGCGCTCCGTGAAGGACACAAGATGAGGGGATGTGTATTTCCCTACACGATATCCACTATCTTTTATTATGTGTGAGAGCATTGAAGCTACAGAGCCCTTGCCGTTCGTCCCGGCGATATGAACGCATTTAAGTTCTTTTTGAGGGTTGCCCAACAGATCGAGTATCCACCTTATGTTTTCAAGCCCAAATACGATACCAAATTTTTCGAGGCTAAAAAGATACCTCAGGGTATCGTTGAATATACTCATATTATCAGGCGCAATATACGATGGAGGAGTTGTTTGAGGTCTTTTCTGGATACGATTATATCAATCATACCATGTTCGAACAGGTATTCCGACCTTTGAAAACCTTGTGGAAGCTCTTCTTTTATTGTTTCCTTTATTACCCGAGGACCGGCAAAACCTATCATCGCCTTTGGTTCCGCTATAATGATATCTCCGAGCATGCCCATACTTGCGGTTACGCCTCCGAGTGTAGGGTCTGTAAGCACTGTTATATAAGGAATGTTTTTTGATTTCAGACGGTAAATAGCACCTGATACCTTTGACATCTGCATGAGGGATATTATACCCTCCTGCATACGTGCTCCACCTGATGAGCAAAAGACAATTGTGGGTGTTTTTGTATTTGCGCCCTCTTCGAGTGTTCTCGTGATCTTTTCCCCTACCACTGAACCAAGGCTGCCGCCCATAAAGGAGAAATCAAATATTGCAGATACAACTTCAATACCGTTTATAGATGCCCTGCCGCATATCATGGCATCTTTCTTTTGTGTAGATGCCTGCGCCTCTTCGAGTCTTGTTTTATAGGAGGATGTATCCTTGAATTTCAGAAAATCGACGGGTTCGATGTCATTAAACAGTTCATTGAACGAGCCTTTGTCAAACGTGATACTTATCCTTTTTTCAACGTTTATGGGAAAATGATATGAGCATTTGAGACAGACATGATGGTTTCTTTCGACCGCTTTTCTGTAAAGAAGTTCCTGGCATGAGCTGCATTTTATCCATAAGGATTCGTTTTTTTTTACCTGCTTTATTTCCTTCTGTATGTCTATCTCTTTATGTGGTTTTATCTCTTTATCTTTCTTTTTAAAAATTGACATATTGTTTCTCTCTTGAAATTTAGGTAGAAAAATATCAGAATAAGTATACCATGTCAATAAAAAGGGTTTCCATACAATCAGCGTATACCGTTGAAGGTGTTCTGAGAGAAAACAAAAGGGATAGAGGCGTTGTGATATGTCACCCTCATCCTCTCTATGGCGGTAGTATGAATAACAATGTCGTCGATGCTATAGAGCAGGGTTTTTTTGCGAAGGGATTTACCACGTTGAGATTTAACTTTAGAGGGGTTGGTTTAAGCGGTGGATATTACGATGAGGGTAATGGCGAGGTGGATGACCTTGTTGCCTCGGTTGAATTTCTAAAATCACACCTTGATGAGAATGCTGTTATTGTGCTTGCCGGTTATTCTTTTGGTGCATGGATATGCAGCAGGGCGGCACAGGGAATAGGCAATATATCTGCGATGTTTCTTGTAGCATACCCTTTTGCCTTTTATGAAACGACAGAGTTAAAAAGGTTCAATAAAAAGATTTTTTTTGTTGGTGGAGAACATGACGATATATCCCCGCTGGATGCCCTTCTGAAATTTTATAGGGAATTTCCTGTGGTTGAAAAGTATTTGAAGATTATCCCTACTGACCATTTTTATTGGGGAAAAGACCAGGAAATAACCGAATTCATCAAAGAAAACATTTAGTTTTGGTAAGAGGAGGAGATGCTTGAAACACAATATCATGCGCAGACTTTATAATTGGGTACTTCACTGGGCGCACACCCCTTACGGCACGCCTGCCTTATTTCTTCTTGCATTGGCGGAAAGCTCTACATTTCCTATTCCACCGGATGTACTTTTGATAGCATTAGCCGTTTCCGTGCCAGCAAGGTCTTTCAGATATGCCTTTGTATGTTCCATCGGTTCTGTGCTGGGTGGTATCATTGGTTATTTGATCGGGTACCTGCTCTGGTATGGTTCTGACGGGTCATTTAGTGCTTTTGCGAGATTTTTTTTCGATTATATACCGGGTTTTACAGTCAAGGTTTTTGAACTCGTTCAAGGTAAATATAATGAAAATGCCTTTCTTGCTGTTTTCACTGCGGGCTTTACCCCGATACCCTACAAGGTTTTTACTATTGCAGGAGGGGTCTGCAAGATCAACTTTTATGAATTCATTTTT
>MWEV01000262.1 GCA_002071245.1 Deltaproteobacteria bacterium ADurb.Bin026 | reverse complement strand
GTAATCCGCATAATTGATCTCTGGAAACAATACAACAATGATGAGCAGGACAGCATAGCGCTACGTGGTGCCAATCTTTTGGTTATGCCAGGTGATATCATAGCGTTGTTTGGAAAAAGCGGTTCAGGCAAAACAACGCTTCTTAATCTCATAGCAGGTCTTGACAAACCAACACGCGGCCTTATAGAGATCGAAGGCAAAAACATCGAAACACTGAACGAAAATGGCAGAACAGAACTAAGGAGAAACCGCATAGGGTTTATTTTTCAATTCTTTAATCTACTCCCAACCTTAACTGCATTCGAGAATGTTTTGTTCTCTCTTGAACTCGTCGGAAAACCAGACAAAAATGCCGTGTTTGAAGCACTTCACGCAGTAAATCTGCAAAACAAAGAACATCGCTACCCTCACGAATTGTCTGGTGGAGAACAGCAAAGGGTTGCTGTTGCAAGGGCGATAGTAAAAAAACCAGCTATAATCCTTGCCGATGAACCAACAGGAAACCTTGACACACATACAGGCACCCAAATTCTTGAATTGCTTGTTTCCCAGTGTCATACCCTGAACACAACCCTTGTAATGGTGAGTCATGCCATAAATACCTGCCACTTTGCCAATAGGTTTATGAAGATGATAGACGGCGTTTTAGTTGAAAAAGCTTCATACGAGGGTATTGATTTTTGAAAATTGTCATAAAGGCATTTCTACGGTATCTTCTGCGCAGACGAAGCCTTAGCGTTCTTCAATTGCTTGGTATTGCATGTGGTGTCGCCGCTGTTGTGGGCATGACCCTTTCAGCAAAATCAGCCCTCTCAAGTTTCAATGAAGCGGTCGAGTTCTTGAGAGGTAAAGCCACTCATCTGATAGAACGTCCTGCCGGGCCCATGGAAGAGGATATCATAGCAAAAATCATGCATGACCCTGCTGTAGATTTTCTGGCACCTACAATTGATAGAAGGATTAGACTCACAAACGATGGAGATTTAATACGTGTGCTCGGTATAGAACTCTTTCTCGATCGCACCATAAGACCCGAGATTACACGGGCTGTTAGAAGTGAAGAAAAGGGGATATCGAGGGATGAGTTCTTTGATTTTCTATTAAATGACAAATCGGTCTTCATTGACAGAAATCTTGCCACCCAATTAAAAATATCCAAAGGCAATACGCTTGAAACATCAAGGGGAAGCTTTAACGTTGTAGGGATATTCTCAAATCCTACAGGCGAACCGCTTATCTTGATGGACATCGGCAATGCACAGAGACTTTTTAATATGAACGGCAATATCGACCGCATTGACCTTATCCTAAATGATGAATCGGCATTTAGGTCACGTTGGGAAACCGGATTTAAAATAGAATCCAACAGGCAGAGAATGGAAACCCTTACCGCCCTTTTAGGGGCATTCAGACTGAACCTTCAGGCTTTATCGCTGCTTGCCCTTTTTGTAGGTGTGTTTCTGATTTACAATACTGCCATGTTCACTGTTGTAAACCGAAGAAGAGATGCAGGGATTATGAGAAGTCTCGGCGCAAACCGTAATGAGATATTAGGGGCATTTTTATCCGAGATACTGCTGTTCGGGATTACAGGTGGAGCAATTGGCAGTGTGCTTGGTTATCTTTTAAGTCGTTTTTTAACAGGGCTTATGGGTAGCACAATCAGCAGCCTCTATTTCTTCCTCAGTCCATCACCGCTTTCATGGTCGTGGTGGAACATCGTAGCAGGGATATTGTTAGGTTGCGGCGCAAGCATTCTTGGGAGCGTCTCGCCACTGATTGAACTGATCAGAACCGAACCTGCCATAACTACCTATGGGCGCACATACCATAGGATAAGCTCAAAAACGGTGAAAAAGATTACTTTGATTGGATTGGGAATCATTATGCTGAGCGTGCTGCTTCTTGGCATGTCATATCTTCATGTATATGTCGGTTTTGCCGGTACCTTTGTGTTCCTGCTCGGCGTTAGTCACCTTACAGGCCTGATATTAGTGGTGATCATCCCACCCATGAGAAACCTGTTCAATTTAATAGGGAAAACCGCAGGGAAAATAGCCGCCGGCAATATACTACTCAATATGAACCGCACATCGATAGCCGTCGCAGCCTTCATGATCGCGCTTTCCATGTCCATAGGCCTTGGATCGCTTATCAACAGTTTCCGTCAGTCACTCATATGGTGGATGAACAGCCAGTTAAGGGGGGATATTTATATATCAACAAGGGGCGACGTAGAGGTTCCTCTTGATTTTTATGAGGAGTTAAGAAAGATAAAAGGCATAGGCGGTATAGACATTTTTAGAACTTTACAGATTTCCTACAATAACATACCTGCCTATATTACAGCCATTGACGCTTCAGTGCTTCAAAAATATGCACGCTTCGGCTGGGTAAAAGGCGGTGACGAAAACTGGGAACCCGTTAAAACAGGGTCTGTCATAGTATCCGAGAGTTTTGCCCGACGTTTCAATATCAAAAAAGGCGACACCGTCTACGTTAAAGGCATAAACGGCACTTCGCCCCTTTCGGTAGCTGCTGTATTTTATGATTACGCAAGCGAACATGGGGTAATCATGATGGACAGATCCATCTTTATCAAACTATTTAACGACCGCACAATAAACAGCCTCGGCATATTTATCGATACAACTCAACAGGACAAACAAACAATTATCAAAGAAGTCAAAAGAAGGGCAAAAAACAGGGGATTACCCACATCAACCAGAGATCAGTTTCACAGCAGAATCCTTTCCGTTTTTGACAATACCTTTGCCGTTACCAGCTCAATGAGGATTATTGCTATTATAGTTGCTTTTTTTGGCATTGCCGGAGCTCTAATGACATTATTTGTTGAAAGGCAACGTGAGTTTGGCATTTATCGTGCACTCGGTTTCTCTACAAAGCAGATTGCCAGCATAACACTTCTCGAAGGTATCGGTATGGGCATAATCAGTTTCGTTATGAGTATCGGAACAGGAACGGCGCTTGCCTTTATATTGATCAAGGTAATCAATCTGCGCAGCTTCAATTGGACAATATTTTATCATTTCAGTATGAATCCTTACATAGTGACACTACTCACCGCTCTTTTCGCAAGCATAGGCGCCTGTCTCTATCCTTTATGGAAGGTGTTCAGAACATACCCCCAAATGCAGATAAGGGAAGAATGATGAAAGCGAAAGCCCGAAATGGGCATTTCAAAAAATATTTTCAATTTCACGAAGGAGGCTTTGCGCTGAATTTTTTACGTGTCTTATTTTGCTTTGTTTTTATTCTTATTCTCTTTTCGCTCTTCACGTTTCGCTTATCTCTATTCTCCATACAACCAACCCTCCCCTTCCTATATGCCTATGAATGGAAACAGGCGATTGAAAAAAGAACGTGGTCATTCCCAAAAGACCATGGAAGCCACCCCGAATACAGGACTGAATGGTGGTATTTCACTGGGAATTTGAAAGATGAGACAAACAAAAGATACGGATACCAACTTACATTCTTCAGACAAGGCATCGAGCATCCGGTCACAAAAGATGTTAAGCCAACTTCAAATGGTAATCCTTGGTCTGTAAGGGATATATATCTCGGCCATTTTGCTGTGGTCGATGTCGAAAAAAAACACTTCTGGTATATAGACCGCACATCCAGAAAAGGACCTGGACTCGCACACGCTGACACAAAGACAATGGACGTCCACATCCTTAATTGGTCTGCTCGCATGGACAACAATACGATTTTTCTTTATGCCAGGCATAAAGACATGGAAATCAACCTTGAGCTTATACCTAAAAAACCCGTTGTTCTGCATGGAAAAAATGGTTTGAGCAAAAAAGGGCCGGCAAATGGCCAGTCATCATACTATTATTCTTTCACAGACATAAAAACCAGCGGCACACTAAAAACACCTTCAAATATAAATACCATTAGGGTAAAAGGTACAAGCTGGTTTGACCATGAGTTTGGTTCAAATCAGCTCACTTCTGAACAGGTAGGGTGGGATTGGTTCAGCATACACCTCTCAGATGGAAGAGATGTTATGGTATACATAATTCGCAGAAAGGATGGTATGATAGAGGCGGCATCGTCCGGAACACTGATTGAAAAAAACGGTTCTTCAAGGCATCTTGAGATGACAGACATTAAGCTTGATGTGTTGGAAAGATGGAAAAGTCCTAAAACCATTGGTTTATATCCAGCCAAATGGCGCATGAAAGTTCCTTCATCAAACATCGATATCACAATCTATCCCTCTGTTGCAAATCAAGAGCTCATAACAGCATCATCAACAGGAGTAACTTACTGGGAAGGGGCCGTAGAAGGACAAGGTTTGTCAAATGGAAAACCCGTTTCTATTGTTGGATATGTAGAACTTACAGGCTATGCAGATAGCCTTGAAGGCCTTTTCTAAATGTATTTTTTATGCTTTATCTAATGATTTTTTGAAAGATAAACACAGAAAGATGTGCCCTTACTGAGTTCGCTTGACACTGTTATTAGACCGTTATGCTCTTTAACAATACTCTTAACCACCGAAAGCCCCAAACCAGTGCCATCCTCGGGTCTCTTTGTCGTAAAAAATGGGTCAAAGATACGCTTAATCGTCTCAGGGGTCATCCCGCGTCCTGTATCACTAACAGTTATTTTAAGGTAATCGCCCTTCTTCAGCCCAGGATGCTGCAAATGCTCACTTGGGTCAACAGATTCATCCGCCAAGCTTACCTTTAGCGCACCCCCTTTATCCTCCATGGCATGCACCCCATTGAAACAAAGATTGAGAACTACCTGATAAATCTGTATCTGGTCGGCAAGAACAGTGTCATCTTTTGTAAGAATATTCTCACTGATTTCGATATTAGGAGGAACAGATACCTGCATCATCCTGACTGTTTCCCTTATAATCTGACCAACCCGTACAGGCTTAAAATTTGACTCCCCTTTACGGCTGAACGTGAGTATACGTTTTACAAGGTCATGGCCTCTCTGTGCACCTTTTAAGATAAGTTCAAGCTTGTCGTACAGTGGGTTTTCTGAGGGCGTTTTTTTGAGCGCCCTCATCGCTATACCTTTAATACCGATAAGAACATTATTGAAATCATGAGCTATACCACCGGCAAGTTGGCCAATCGCCTCCATCCTCTGGGATTGTCTTAGCTGTGCCTCAAGCCTCATCTTTTCTTCTTCCGCTTGTTTACGGCTTGTTATATCTTCCACCGTGCCCTCGTAATAAAGAATTAAGCCATTCGAATCTTTAACAGCACGTGCATTAAAAGATATCCAGAACTTGCTTCGGTTTTTCTTATAAACCTGAATTTCAAACCTTTCAATGATTCCATTTTTTTCAAGCAGCTCTTTGAAAATAAGTCTTTCCCACGGATTTACATATAACTGTTTTTCTATATCGGTAATACTTGCTATAAATTCCTCAGGCGAACCATATCCATACATTTTTGCAAGTGCGGGGTTTACACTCAGAAAACGTCCATCCTCAGTGCTCTGAAATATACCCTCAACGGCGTTTTCAAATATATTTCGATATTTCTCTTCACTCTGCCTCAACAATTGTTCTGATAGTTTGTGTTCTGTTATATCAAGTACCATACCTGATATAATATTGTCTTTGCTGGTTGCATTTAAAAGCACATTGATCGTTTGGCCATCCTTTTTTAAAAGCTCAAGCTCAAAGTTACTTAGTTTGCCTGCCTTCAAGAGTGTTTTAACAAACACCCTTCTATCCTTATGATTTTTGAATCTCGAAGCTAATCCGATAGATATCATTTCTTCTCTCGAATCAAATCCAAACATGCTAGAGAAGGTGTTATTTATATAGGAGATACGCCCATTAATATCAGCCGCATAAATACCTACGAGTGCATTTTCTACTAGGTCCCTGTATCTCCTCTCTGATTCTTTCAGCGCATCATTCATCATTTTGTGCTCTGTAATATCCCTCAGATAGGCAAGTGTTGCGGGTTCTCCGCGGTAAATAATACCAGCAGCAGATACCTCTA
>MWEV01000261.1 GCA_002071245.1 Deltaproteobacteria bacterium ADurb.Bin026 | reverse complement strand
CCAAAAACAGCCATCACAGGTACTTGGCTGAAAATTGGGTCTTCTTTAATTGCACCCAAAACACCTATTGTCACATTATCGCCTAAGTCTAATCTCACAATCAACAATGCTGGAATTGTGTTGTATATAAAGTCAAGTGCTGATTCTATACCCTTAAAGGCAACTACATTGTATCTTTGATCAAATATTTTGCTGATAAACGCAATTAAAACGGTATCCTTTGAAACAACAATAATATTCTTCATCTGTTTACTTATTCAAGATTCAGTGTGTCGGCATCTGCCATCGGTTCTTCCATCTCTTTGAAGATGTCCCTCAGGTCTTCTTCCGTCATATCAAGCCTTTTCCAGACATCGGGATTTACAGAAGGAACAAGGTTGTCACCAGCAAAACCAAAACCCCTTGCCCTTACGAGAATATCAGCCAAACAAACTATAGATGCCTCATACGAGAACGCTTTGGACAAATGTGGTCTATGATGGTAACGAATGATTTCAGTGAGCACATTCGGAAATCTCCATTTTTCTGTTACCAAACCGCCTGCCTCTGTATGATCCGCTGGGAACACCTTCTTTTCCGACAAACCAATTAGAACCCCCGTTTCTGCCGACTCCTTCATCGCATATCCGTAATATTCGGGATATTGTAAAATGAGGATGACCTTTCCAATATCATGGAGCAGGGCCGAAACAGATATCTCTTCTGTTTCTTTGAGCCCCCTTTTTTGTGCGATGAGCCTTGCCGCTATAGAACATCCCATTGAATGTTCCCACAAACCTACCATAGTCTCCTGCATAAGCTCAAAAATAGATATCCCGAGCAACATGCCCTTTACAACATTCATGCCGAGCAAAATCACCGCTTGTTTAACAGAAGAAATCCTGCCTGAAAAACCGTAAATGGCCGAATTAACCATCTTCAGCACCCTTGCGGCGATAAATGGGTCGTTTGACACAAATTCGCCTATCTCTGTCAAGGATACACTTGGTTTTTCCAATAACCTCAAAAGCCTCTTAAGTGTAGCCGGAAGCGTAGGCAATGCATTTATATTTTTTATCTTATATTTGAATACCTCAGGATTCAGCTTATCCATAAAGCCCTTTTATATGCTCATAAAGTACCTTTTTTATAATATCCATATAGGGCTCATGCTCAACCTTTTCGAACCTCCTATCCAGTTCAGAGAGCGCCTTTTCCATAGACACTTGTGGTTTAAAGACCCCCTTCACATCTACGGTAAATACATCGAGTCTTTTAAGCTTTTCTATTACAGCCTCTGTAAGTTCTGTACCTTCACCCAACAAAACTATACCGTCCTTATTGATAACTGGCTTTGAAAGCTTCATATTTGGTTCGAGTTTATCTATAGGAATCTTTGGCATGTCAAGCAAATAATTTTTTTATGTAATTTATTTCAAATGATATAGATTCTGTCATCGTACTATTAATATTATGTTATGCCATAAAAAGCAAGCCTAAACACAACATAAAAACGATCAGAAAAACCTAAACGATCTGCTGCATTTCTTTGCTCATTTACTCAAAAGAAAAGTCTATATATATCACCTCTTTTTCTTTACTGTTATCGTTATCAAGAGAAAAGTAGAAAGGCAGCGATATGATAGGTATTTTAGTTATAAAATTCATCTCTACTTCTTTGCCTACTATTACCATCGGGATAGCGGCATTCAGGTTTATATCGTTTTTTTCAAACTCTTTTCTTGCCTGACCAGAGATTATATTTGTAATCTCACCAATTGCATCAACAACATCCTGATTTATTGAGTCGCATTCCTCTCCAACAAGCGTTTTGTAAACAAACCTTGCTCCTGCCTCTCTTAGGCTTATTGCAACCGTACCTTTTTTGTCTCCAACAAGCCCCATGATGCCTGTAACATCACCGGAAGTCCTGTTGGCATTCTTCAAGGCCGGTTTTCCCATTTCAGCACTTATCCCAAGCATGGTTTTAAACACTGTCTGCGCTGCAATGATAAACGGATTAATATACTTAATATCCACGGCTCCCTCCCTTTTCTATATTCATTTTCCTATTTTCGCCTTTGCCTTTTCGATTGCAGACTGAAGTTTATCCGGCGTAAACGGCTTGACAATATAATTGTCTACACCTGATTTAATTGCCTCCATGATGCAGCCCTTCTGTGCCTCTGCTGTAACCATGAGGAATGGGATATTTTTTATGGTTTCGTCACTCTTGCATGCCTTTAAGAAATCTATCCCTGTCATCTCAGGCATTATCCAGTCACTAATAATTAAATCGATACTCTCCTTCTTTAAAACATCAAGTGCCATCTTACCATTCTCTGCTTCAACCACACTTTCGATTCCAATCTGTTTCAATACATTCTTTACTATCTTCCTCATTGTAGCAAAATCATCGACCACAAGAACGTTCATATAATGACCTCCAAAAACTTTTTTATGTCTGAAGTTGTATAAACATTATATCGTAAATATCAGAATAAAGTTAAGATAATTTTGTAATATTATTTTTTTTGAAAGCTGACTTAATGATTTTCAGAAAAACAGCGATAATATATTAGTCCAAAAAAAGGAGACAGTTATGCTATGTCATTTTAAAGGTGTCTTTATCAGGTTTTCATTGAGTATAATGATCCTTACCCTTTTAACCATACCCTACCCCGCACTTTCTGAGGACGAAAGAGATAACCTAAAAGTAGAAAGGGACAAGGAAAAGACCGTTTATACCATTGGTTCCTCACAAAAAGACAAAAAGGATCAATCTGAAGAAGACAGAAAGAATTCGTGGGACATGTTAAAGAATTCAAATCTATGGATAAGAAAATAGGGTAATGGCATCAATATTGCACTATATTTCTCAATAACTGCTATGTCCAACTATACAAATATGCTCGATATGATCTTTACGTCACACATTTTGCAAAA
>MWEV01000260.1 GCA_002071245.1 Deltaproteobacteria bacterium ADurb.Bin026 | reverse complement strand
ATATTAAACCATACACGCTGAATGCCGAATTTTAACACAAGATAGTCGTTTTATAAACACATAAGCAACGATAAAGAGAAGGATTCAGAAAGGCGAAGGGGTCGAGGGGTCAAGGATTCAAGGGGTCGAGTGGAGAAAGACAGAGGTCAGAAGTCAGAAGACAGAAGTCAGAAGACAGAGAGTTGGAAAAAGCAGAGGGCAGAAGGAAGAAGACAGAGGGAAGAAGGAAGAAGACAGAAGGCTGGAGGGTTAGAGGTTTAGCTAAACATCCACACTTCCAAACATCTAACCCTCTAAAAATACACATCTAACCTTCTAAAAAAAAGGGTTCAAGGGGTGAAAGGCAGTTGTTTCTCGCAGAGCACGCAGAGAACGCTGAGTTATAATATCTTCATCAGAACAGGAGAAAGATTTGTTCTGATGAAACAACTCACCCTACGGGTAAAAAGGCAGAGGGGAAGCTAATAAATCAATAGTTTCCTGCCGAGCCAGATATTCAAACCTTAGAAATGATAGCCTCCTTTGTGCTATAATAAAACAATGTCTTGCATGAAGAGAAAACGTTTTATTATTGTTTCGATGATTATCGTTATATTTTTTGTCGGTCTGGTTCTTTATCTCCGTACCCCACTGTTTTATAGACATATAGCATATATACTTTCATACAAATATGGGTTTGTAATACATGCAGATGATGTTAGTTATGCACCTTTTTTAAAGGCAAATATATCGAATTTGCAAATATCACAAGGTGATAAAAACGGTTTTCTCTTTTCAAGCGCAAAAGTAAATCTTGAAAGTAAACCTTCTATGGCAATAAAGGGTGAAATAGAAAGGTTTACTTTGAAAGAACCTAAAATCCAGATACGCATTGGTGATAAAAAATCAACACAGACTGATCTATCGTTTATAAAGAAAATCCCGCCTGTTCACACACTTTCTATACAGAAAGGTCAATTCAAACTAATCTTTGGTGAAGAACCATATGAATTATTTTTTAGAAATATCGACCTTGATGTGCAGGGTTTCTCTCCAGAAAAGGGCGGCAGGATTACTTTCAACGGACTTGTTGATATAACCTCCAATGGACAGGCAAAAGATTTGTCAGGGCATGGAAGGTGTAGTGGGTCGATGAGTCTTACGGGTCTTTTACCTGAATTGATAGGTACAGGAACGCTTGATATACATTTGAATTCAGGCGTTTTTAAATCAGTATCTCTTGCAAATACAAGTTTGCATCTTTTGGTTTCATTTAAAAAAGAACAAATCGATGTTTCAAGAATCATAATATCATCGGATTCGCTGATTTTTGATAATTCAAAAAATAGGTCGCTTATTAAAAGACCTTACCTGAAAACACATATGAAATATGATGTCAAAAGCAAAAATGTTGCGTTTGAGTCAATTGAACTGGAAATACCATCGTTTGGCAACTTAAAAGGAAATTGCTACGGCAAAATGAAGGATGAATTTCCATGGAAGGCTGCTGTTTATGCATCAGATATCAATTTTTCTACACTTTATTCATATTTAAAGCCTTTTATAGAAAAACCTGGTGACAATGGATGGTCAATACATGGAAAAGGTGCAATAAAAAGTGAAATGGAAGGCACTTTCAAAGGCAATGAATCCACGGTGTCGGGCAACGCAACACTGAACTTTGAAAGCGGTGGATTCAGTTCATCGGATGGTAGAAATGCTGCACAGGGGATTGAAGGCACACTGGTGCTGAAATTCAGCATTCCACGTGGTGATAAAAAGACAAGCGTCCACATATATTCAGAACTTTCCTCAGGTGAGTATCTGTTTGGTAAATATTACAAAGACCTACGAAAAGAAATGAAAAAAATATCATTTGACACAGATTTGACTTTAATTGATGAAAATAGATTTGACTTTAAAGGGAGCCTGAATTTTTTTGATACAGGCACCTATTCTTATTCGGGTAAAATTGACAAAAAAGAATGGAGGTTATCGTTTTCAACAAATGATGTTTATCCTGATAAGATTATGTCTATTGCACTCTATGACTATCTCGGTGAAATGTCCCCTTCTCTTTTGAATTTACGCATGCAAGGGAAGATCGCATCTGAAGGAAAGATAGTTGGCAGAGACGAAGGGTATTCAATACATGGAAATGCCTTGTTTGACGATGTGTCTGTCTATGTTCCGGGAAAATCATTCTCTGCAGAAAATATTTCAATGAATATGCCTTTTGACTTGCACTATCCTTCAAAGCTAAAACCTGGGATAAGGTCAAAAAACGGGTTTTTGCGCATAGGAATGCTTGAAATGGATACCATAAAGATTCATGGATTGACAATCCCTTTTCTTGTTACCGCTAATAATATACTGATTCCGGGCATGTTCGAGTTTCCTTTTTATGGAGGAAAAATTAAAATTATTGAATGTAAGGGCGAGGATGTGGTCGTCCCATCAAGAAAATTCAATTTTGCTGCCAAAATTGAGGGTGTTGATATAAGCTCTTTGCTCGAAGAGGTCACGGGATTGCAGTTGCCAGGAAATATAGAGGCACAATTTCCACTTATCGGTTATGAGGATGGTAAATGGATAACAAAAGGCATTACTACAATAAACGCCTTTGGGGGTGATATTGAGATAGAGAACGTTGAGATAAATAAACCTTTTTCCCATGAACGTGTCATAAAAGGTGATATACTATTCAAAGACATTGATCTTGGAAAAATCACCGAAACTATAAAGATAGGCAAAATCAAGGGCATTGTTAACGGTTTTATAAAGAACCTTGAAATAGCATATGGTCAACCTTCACGTTTCTTATTTGAAATTGATTCTGTTAAAAAAAGTGGTACCGAACAGAAGATAAGCGTTGATGCAATTGATAATATATCCATAATCGGTACCGGTTCAGGTGCGGTTGGATCGATCCTGAGAAGTGGTATAAACCGTTTTTTTAAGGAATATCCTTATAGTCGCATAGGCATAAAATGTTACCTTGAAAATGATAAGTTTCATCTAAGAGGAAAGATTTATGAGAATGGCAATGAATATTTTATACGTCGCGCGTTTTTAAGGGGCATCGATGTAATAAACAGGGATCCTAACAATGTGATAAGTTTTGATGACATGCAAGAAAGGATTAAGAGGATTTTTAAAAAGAATACAGGAGAACCTACTGTATCAACAAGTATGTTGAAAAATTAAGAAAAAGGCAAAAACAGGTACAAATTGCTAAATAGTAAAAATGGATATCGGATACCTAATGTATACAACAGATTGATAGTGCATATTGCATTGAATATAATGATATCAAAACAAAAAATGGAGGATTTCAATGTTAAAAAGAATCAGACACTTAACCCTATCTGTAATCATCTTTGCAGCAGCATGTGTGACTATTAATGTCTATTTTCCTGCTGCGGCGATACAAAACGCAGCCGACAAGATTGCAGATGAAGTTACAAACCCTAAAGAACAGAAACAAGAAAAAAAGCAGGATATAAAAAGCCAAATTTTTGAAAAACTAAGAGACGTTTTGTCTGTTCCTAAAGAGGCATGCGCCCAGGAAATCGATGTATCAACTCCTGCTATCCGTAATATAAGAAAATCAATGCGGGAAAATTTTCAACAGTTGAGACCTTTTTATGTCCGCGGGAGTGTTGGAGAGAACAACAAAGGGTTTGTTGAAATACGCGACACTTCAAGTTTGAACCTCAAAGAAAAAGCGGATGTTACAAGACTCGTTGAGCAGATAAACAAAGACCGTACATCACTCTATGCAGAGATTGTAAGGACAAACAAACTCGAAAGCAGTTCATTGCAAAAGGTTCAGGGTATCTTCGCCAACAGTTGGCGCAAGAAATCACAACCCGGATGGTGGATTCAGAATGATGACGGAGATTGGGAGAAAAAATAGCTCATACCAGCATAAAACTCATAGTTCGTTCATATGATGGATCATTTTTTAAGGGTTCGTGGGAACCTGTCAAAATCCATACGAACCCTTAGATACCTGAATCTATTATCGTTTTTGCAGATGCTATTCTAATTGAGCAATTTGAGCCTTTGCAAGGGCTATCTTTGCCTCAGCCAATCTTTTGTAATAATCTTTTACTTTCTTTGCATTTCCAGCAACAATAGCTTTT
>MWEV01000259.1 GCA_002071245.1 Deltaproteobacteria bacterium ADurb.Bin026 | reverse complement strand
ATTTTTTGCATTTGATTTCTAACATATTTGTATAGTTTAATAAAAATTATGATTGCAACTATCCGCGAAAGAGTAAAAAGATACAAGCCGAGGGTTATTGAAAGCACGATGGCAGTTTGTGCGGGCGTAGTTATACCTCTTTACGAAAAAGATAGCGAACCATTCATCATCTTAACGAAAAGGTCAAACGAGGTAAGGATACACAAAGGCGAGGTCTCCTTTCCGGGCGGAATGTGCGAAGACAATGACGAAAGTGTTATGAACACTGCGCTACGTGAGTGCTGCGAAGAGATAGGGGTCAGGGAAAGCGATGTAGAGATTATCGGAAGGCTGGACGATATGAACACGCTGACCGGATTTGTAATAACACCTTATGTTGGCATCATCCCCTATCCATACAGATTCAAAACCAATCCAAAAGAGGTGGCATACCTGATCGAACTGCCTATAAGCTATCTCAATGATGCAAAAATTGGCATGGAAGAGGCAGAATACAGAAACAATATTCAGATTGTGCATTCTTTCTATTACAATGGCGACAGGATCTGGGGAGCCACATGCCGTTTACTCTTGCAGTTCAGGGATATAATCAATGGCAAAACAATTTAGCCTCAAGGTGCTTCTTATACTGTCCCTGGGACATTTGGTTATTGATATATATCAAGGGGCGCTTCCTGCCACCCTCCCATTTTTAAAGGAAAAACTCTCCCTTTCATACACTATGACCGGTTTTATTCTGATGATGGCAAATTTTACCTCATCTGTGCTGCAACCCCTCTTTGGCTTTTATTCTGACAAAAAGACAAAGGCAGTGCTGCTGCCCATTGGATTGCTTTCAGCGGGTATAGGTTTTTCTCTTCTTTCAATATCCTCGAATTATATTGTTGTTCTTTTTCTTGTGGTGATAAGTGGGCTTGGCATTGCCGCATACCACCCAGAGGGATACAAAACTGCCCACTTTTTTACAGGTGACAAGAGTGTTACTGGTATGTCGATATTCTCTGTAGGCGGGAATCTTGGCTTTTCTTTGGGACCCTTATTTGCAATCTACATAATAAAGTATCTTGGTTTTTCATCGCTTCCTGTCATTGTTGTGCCATCACTTCTGTGTACAGCCATCATCCTTTCCTATAAAACAACGATTGCCATTCCGCGGGCGGCACATGCTGAAAATCAGAAAGATGTGTCGAAAACATCTCTTGGCGCCTATGTCTCCCTTTTTGTTGTTATCATGATTGTTGTTATGAGGTCATGGACACAGATGGGATTGCTTACATATATCCCTTTTTATTACATAAACCACTTGAAGGGTGACCCATTATTTGCTGGGAACCTTGTCTTTGTCTATCTTGCATGCGGAGCGGCCGGTACACTTATCGGTGCGCCATTTGCGGATAAATGGGGGCATAAACGCTTTCTTCGTCTATCTATGTTTCTTGCTACAATAACCCTTCCGATGATATTCATCCCATTTGTTCAAAAAACCTACCTTATATTTTTTGTGCTTGGACTACAGGGGATGCTTTTAATATCGACCTTTTCTGTAACGATAGTCATGGCACAGAAGCTTTTACCGAACAAGCTCGGTGTTGCCTCTGGTTTGATGACCGGGTTTGCAATAGGAACAGGCGGTATCGGTGTAACCCTTCTAGGGCTTGTGGCTGACAATTTTGGTGTGCCGGTTGCACTCGAGTCCATTATGATACTTCCTCTTGTAGGGTTTATTTTGAGTCTTATTGTAAAATACAAGGGATAGGTCGAAAACAGGGGTTAAAATGAAGCCGATTATCAGCATAGTCGGTCGTCCAAATGTTGGAAAATCGACTATATTCAACAGAATAATAGGATACAAAAAGGCCATTACAGAGGATACACCTGGTGTTACAAGGGACAGAAATTATGGAGAATTTGAATATAACAGGGGTGTATTTATTCTTGCCGACACAGGTGGTTTTGAGCCTTTAGCCGAGGATGACATATTCAGGCTTGTTGAAAAGCAGATCCATGTGTCTATGGATGAATCATCAGCGATCATTTTTGTACTGGACGGGAAGGATGGTTTGCTGCCGCAGGATGTTGAAATTGCCGATATATTGAGGAGGTACAACAAGACTGTTTTTTATGTCATAAACAAAGTGGATTCACAGAAAAGAGAGGATGCCTTTTCTGAATTTTATAAACTTGGTGTAAAAAGGTTTTATCCAATCAGCGCCATACATGGGATTGGTATAGGCGATTTGCTGGACGATGTTTACAGTGCATTGTACGACGGGGAACATCGCTTAAGGGAAAACAATCGAGGGTTCAAGGGGTCTAAGAGTCGTAGGGAAGGCTTAGATGACGAAAAAAATAAACAGAAGGTTCCAACAGATATCCTGATTGCAATCGTAGGAAGGCCCAATACAGGCAAATCTTCTATTGTTAACAGAATACTCGGTTCAGAAAGAATGATAGTCAGCGATATACCTGGTACGACCAGGGATGCTGTGGACACCAAAATCACGTTTAAGGGTAGGGAAATAATACTTGTAGATACTGCGGGGCTTAGAAGGAAAAGCAAGATATCAGCCAAGGTAGAAGGTTATTCTGTTTCAAGTGCTATAAGAACAATAGAAAGGGCGCATGTTGTAAACCTAATAATAGATGCTGCAGAGGGCATAAGCCATCAGGATGCCGGCATTGCACACATGGTTATTTCAAGGGGAAAGGGTCTGTGTATAGTGATAAACAAATGGGACCTCGTAAAAGAAGACAACAAACAAAGCGAATATGGGAAGGTTGTAATGGAGAGGATTCCGCACTGCTCATTTGTGCCGATTGTTTTTACATCAGCAAGAACAGGTAAAAACATTGGGAGAATCACCGAGACAGACATCAAGATATTCATGCAACTAAACAGGACTATCAATACATCTGAGCTTAATAAAGCTATGGAAGGTTTTTTAAGAAAAGCATCAATCCCAAGGATACAGGGAAAACAGGTAAAGATATTTTATGCAAACCAGATAACCACATATCCACCGACATTCCTCTTATTCTCAAATCATCCGGAGCTTATCCCTGAACATTACAAGAGATACCTTGAAAACTCATTGAGGGAGAAATATGCATTTACAGGTGCCCCGATAAGATTGTTTTTCAGGAAGAAATAGTGTAAAAGGATAAAAGGTGAAGCAAACAGGCGATATATCCATAAATGAAATACTCGATATGCTGCTTATGTTTCGTAATGAGAGAGACTGGGGACAGTTTCATTCACCAAAAAACCTTGCCGTATCCATATCCATCGAGGCAGCAGAACTCCTCGAGCATTTCCAATGGTTAAAAGATGGCGAGGCACTTGACCCTGATAAGAAACAAGATGTGGCAAGGGAACTTGCTGATATTTTTAATTACCTTGTTCTTTTGTCAAACGATTTAGGCATAGACTTGCTCGGGTCTTCAAAGATGAAGATAGAGGAAAACAGGGCAAAATATCCTGTAGAAAAATCAAGAGGAACAGCAAAAAAATATAAAGAGCTATAGATGAGGTAGGGATTATTCCGAACTTTTCGAAGCAGTTGGCAATCCTTCTTGTTTTACTTACAGTAGCCGCCTATGGTGCCAGTGCGGAAGATATTTCCAATCTTCTCCATAAAAACACAAATCTTGCGCAAAGTCTCAAGTCAAACGATTTCAGTGATGAGGAAATACAAAAGATATTCTCTGACAACCGCATAATGTTGTATCCGGAGATTCTTGAAAAAAGAGGTCACGGCATTGATTATATGAGCAAACGGTTTGGGCTTTTAACCCGGACATCCGTCAAAAGAGGAAAGAGGGTGCTAAGCGAAAACAGAGCTATTTTCAAAGAGATTGAGGACAAATACGGTGTTGAAAAAGAGGTGGTTGTTGCAATCTACCGCCTGGAAACGAACTTAGGTGGTTACAGTGGAAAATATCTTGTTTTCAACGGTCTTTTTACGCTTGCAGTTCTCGAGAACCGTCGTTCTGCATGGGCAGAAAAAGAACTGTTGAATCTGCTTATCTTCTGTAAAAAAAACAACAGGGATCCGTTTTCTATCTATGGTTCATGGGCAGGTGCCTTTGGTCTTTGCCAATTCATACCTTCGTCAGTGCTGAAATACGCTGTCGACGGAGATGGCGACGGGAACGTAGACCTCAACAACTTTTCTGACGCCATGTCGAGCATCGCCAATTATCTAAAATCCAACGGATGGGAAAGAGGCAATCTTCGGAGGAAAAAACAGGCTGTTTGGGCATACAATCATTGTGACAATTATGTGAAAGCTGTGTTTGCTTACGCAAACGCCTGCAAGAAATTTAAAAAATAGCCTTTTTCAAGATCTGACAACGCATTGAACCTGCCATGTAGATTATGATCATGGTGATATTGTCTCGGTTTTACCCTTGCATTCCAACAAAAGCTGAGAAAGCATCGGGATGTTCTGAACGTATGTTGATGCGCGAATAATATTATTTTGACCACCAGGTATGTGCCTGAGAAATTCAACGAGACCAAGTTTAAGACTTAAAAAGCCATATGCACCGAGCGCCTGCATAAGTCGCTGTATAGATGCCTCCCAGAAAAAACTGCGGAATGCATCCCAATCCAATGCTGCGCCTGACAAGACATAATAGAATGAAAGCAATTCTTCGATCTCTTCGTCTGAAAAATACACGTAAGGGTCATTAATGAGTGAGGCAAGGTCATAAAAGGCACATCCCGTGCGCATACCCTGAAAGTCTATGAAAAACGGTTTTTCGTCCATTATCATTACATTTTGTGATTGCAGATCACGATGCACCAGACATGGGGGTGCCTTCATTAGCCGTTTGACGAGCTGATGGAGTTCGTTTTTAATCGCAGCCATCATTTTTGGTTCAATATCAATGTTACATATACCCTTTACGAAATGTTCTAAAAAATATTTGTGTTCCCATTCATAGAGCGCAGCGTTAAAGCCTTCCATCAGTCTTATGTCACTGCATGACAGGTCTTCTTGGATGTTATGCAGCCTATATGCTGCAACGAGCGTCTTCTGATATAATGTCCTTTTTATTTCCCAATCCTTTTGTCTATACGACCATAGGTCAATATTGCCCATATCTTCCATCAATATTATGCATTTTGAGGGGTCGTGCCTGATAATGCGAGGCACAGGTATAAGCCTTTTAGTAAGAAACACAGCGATATCAGCATAATAGGTATTTTCAATCCTTTCCGGATCGTAATGTATAATGATTGCGGAGTCTTGCGGGCTCCATCTAAATCTGAAAAATGTCCGACCAGAGCCTCTTTTGGATAGTGGGGCAATGTCAGCTTCAGTTGAGTCCGGAAGTCCGAGGGATTCAAGGGCAAAGTTTATCAAGGAATCCTGGGATATCATTTTTTCTCCATGATAGATTGCAGTTTTTTGTATGATTCTATGGAACC
>MWEV01000258.1 GCA_002071245.1 Deltaproteobacteria bacterium ADurb.Bin026 | reverse complement strand
CCATGTTTTTTGCTCATAAAATAATGACCCATCTCATGGGCGAGTAGTATGGACATAATGGAAACACTATATGATGTACCACCGACGAAATATGTTGAACCAACGGTAAGTAAAAATAGCAGGATATGGATCATTTATGTCTCTAAAAGACCGTGCTCTAATAAAATACGTTCGAATTTAGATCCACTTTTCATCTTAATATCAAAGTCTGTGAGGTTATCAAAGAAATCTACGAGTTTTTTTCTTTTAAATTTCTGGCTTGCCTTTGAAAGGTTGTATGCGTAATAGGGTTTTTGATATGGAAAATGCTGTTTTTTGTCGTTGGGTTTCAATCCAAGTCCTTCTTTCCATTTGTTGTATGTTTTTTGAAAAAGAGGGTATTCTAAACCTGGTTGGAAAATGCCCTCCATATCCTTTGCCTGAAGCATCAAACGGGTTTGTTTTACCAGAAAACCTTGTATAACGATTATGGGAAGCCTGTTCTGAAGAAGATTTTCAAGTATGTTTAGAGCTTCTTTTTTCTTCATCCTGGACAATTCATCAAATAATGAGAATAGACTGTCTTCGTGTGTCTCTGTGACAACAGCCAAGACGTCTTTGGATCTTATTTCTTTCCTTTCACCTATAAAATTTATCAATTTGATCAATTCCATTTCAAGGATAGACTCGTCTCTGATCATTTTTTTAAAAACAGTAAAAGCCTTATCCGTCATGACCTTGTCATACCTTTTGAGTATCCCGAGGACATGCTCTCTTGTACGTTTTTCTTTGTCTTTTGAAAATGTTATTTCCTTTCCTTCTATAGGCTTTTTGAAATCTTTTGTAGCAGATGTGTAATATAGTATAATTTGTAATCTTTCCTTTAAAACAAGCAGTTGATGTTCAAGGCTATGTATGATTTCGTCAGATGGGTCTACAAAAGCCATTACTATGTTTTGTTCGATAAACAGGGCAGAGGATTTCTCTATTATATGGTTTTTTATTTCTTTGCCTGTAGATATAATGACCTCGGGGTTTTCTGATACCTTCTTTGCAAGAATGGATATATCTTCGAAAACATTATCCTTGTCTCCTAAGGCTATAATTATATCGCTCATTCGTTAAGGTTACTACACAGTTTGCTATTTTTCAATATTTAGAGAAAGATTGCGTGTTTTATAAAAAGGCATGTGTTTTTGATTGACATAACCTAATCATATCTAATAAGATTTCCCGTATGAAAGAGTTTTTTAGAGACATGTTTTTGGACCTTTACGAGAACTTTACTGATGTTTTTCTCAATGTGATAGTTATGGTGACCGTAATGGTCGGTGGTTTTATAATTAGCTGGTTTTTAAAAAAGCTGATAGCAAGACTCCTCATGCTTTTTCGTTTTGACAGGTGGGCAAATGAAGTGGGTATTGTTAACTTTCTTGAAAAAGGAGGCGTAAAGACTCTACCATCCTTGATATTAAGCAAGATTGTATATTGGATTTTTATTGTTGCCTTTTTCTCCTTTGGTCTGAACTTTATAGGGATATCTCAATTTTCAGAATATGCTTCAAGGGTAGCGAGTGCATTACCCCATATTGTTGTTTCTCTTGTCATCATTGTAATGGGCATTATATTTAGTAACTTTATCAGCAGGGTTATTAATATGACCTGCGAAAATGCAAACCTTAAATATGGCGATTTTATTGCAAAAGGTGTACGAATATTCCTTACGATTATAACCTTTGGCATTGTTTTTGAATATATTGGTGTTGGCAATACAATAATTACGATTAGTTTTTTGATAATATTCGGAGGAATAATTATGGCGCTATCTCTTGCGCTTGGGATAGGGCTTAGTAATGTGGTTGGTGATTTGATAAGAGAACGGTTGAAAACAAAAATCGAAAAGAAAAAGGAAGAGTACTAACTAAACTGTAAGGTGATGCCTGAACCAATTTGTGGCGAGCTCAATGACCTTTTCTCTGTGTGATACCACAGAAAATATATGGTCACCACCTTTAATGATGTAGAGCTTTTTTGGTTTTTTAATGTTTTTGTATATTGCCTTACCCTCATAGAGTGGTACAACTTCATCGTCTTCCCCGTGAATCACAAGGGCGCATGTAATCTTTTTTGCCTCTGATAAAAGGTCATATTTTAAAAAATCGTCATAAATTGTTTCATTGAAATCTATTTCCGATATTCTGCCTCCATCTTTTTTTTCCAACAAGAAAGGTGTTGCCCAAAGCGATATGCATTTTACCCTTTTATCCTTGGAGGCCTTTACAATGCAAGTCGAACCGCCAAAGCTACTGCCCAATATGCCTATCTTTTCTGGATCTATGAGTTTATGCTTAAAGACATACTCAAAAATTGAATCGAGATTTCCGACCCTTATGGTTAAGGTTGTTTCCTCGATGTTACCTTCACTTTCACCGCATCCGTGATAGTCAAACCGACATGTTGCAATGCCATCCAGAACGAGGCGTTCAGAAAGGGCAAGATATTTAGAACTCTCCTTTGAGCTTATAAGGCCGTGAGAGAGAATTATGCATGGATATCTTTTATCGTCTCTTGGTGTTGTCAATATACCTTTAATCTTGAATCCAAAAGAACTAACTTCAAATGACTCGGTCATAATGATTTTCCTTTAAATTTTCAAGGCAATTTTCAAGGCTTATTAGATTTATCACATCCTCCCTGTTGTATTCAAGAAGAAGATTAAGCGCTTCGTCTCTGCCGTATTTACGATAACTTTCCCACAGTTTAATAGCGTCATATCCGTTCATTCCTTCTGTTTTTCTTGTAATGCCGAACATTTTTTCAAGCGCCTTCAAACCACCCTTTATTCCGAGTTTCTTTTTCTCTTTAAAAAGATCAAGCGAATTTGCCTTTGCCTTTATATCGAGATTAAGATATTTCTTGATAACTGGAAGATCAAAAACATCACCATTAAATGTAACAACGGTTTTTGCCTTGCGTATTATTGTTTCAACGTTATCTGTAGTGATATCATCACCATATAACTGAATAAACCCTTTTTGTTCGATATAAATCCCTATTACGCATATGTTTCCATGTCTGTCTGTTTCTATATCAAGATAAGCCTTCATAAACTATGTCCTTAACGTGACAATACCGATGATTCCCATAGAAAAAAATAATAAATTCGCAAACCAGGCAGCGAACAGCGGGGGAAAGATTTCAGAATAACCGAAAGATAAGGCGACAGAGTGAAAAAACCAGTAGATAATACCTACAGAAATCCCTAAGAAGATACCTTTTGAGATATGTTTTGTTTTGGTATATCTCAACCCTACAGAGAAGGCAGCGAATACCATGATAAGATTTACAAATGGCAGAGAGATTTTATTATACAGGTCAACGAGATACCTTTTAATGCTATGACCATCATGCCTTAATTTATCTATATACCTCTTGAGTTCGTTGTATCCCATTTCTTCAGGATTTTTTTCGATTGTTTTGAATACTGCAGGCTCTTCTTTTATAATATCTCTCATCTGGGCATAGACCTTTTTGTATTTTATTCCATCGTTGTCGAATGTTCTTTCAGCCACATCGGTGAAAAGCCAGTGGCCGTTTCTCCAAATACCCTCTTTAGCATCTAACCTTCTCTGAATAGTAAAATTATCGGACAATTCTATCAGCGTCAGGTTTTTGATTTTGTCATTTTTTATATCATAAAAATCGATATTGCATATTTTGTTGTCACGTTTAAACCAGATTCTGTCATTCTTGAAAAATACATATGGTTCTTCCTTTTTTATTTTGACCCTATAGATATATTCGGAAGTGCTTAACGACACAGGAACGATAAACTCGGCAAGGGCAAAAGAGAAAACTGTAAGTGTTATTGAAAGCATAACGAGTGGTTTCATTAATGAGGCAGTACTTATACCGGATGTTCTTAGGGTGATCATTTCATTGTTTCTTACCATTAGAATAAGAAAGATTAGTATCGAGATAAGAAATGATAAAGGAAGAATCAGGTTCAAGTAGTATGGTATTCTAAGCACGAGATAATATATGCCAAATGCGAAATTTTTTGATGATGCTGTGAACTTATCCATATGCTCAAAGAACTCGATGATGAAGAACATGATTGCACCGGCAAACTCAGTAATTGCGAGAAATTTGATTACATTGGAAATGGTATATTTATTTAATCTTTTCAAAATAGTTGTTCCATTTATATCTGATTTTTTGCGATACTGTAACGTGGTCTTCGCTGTTTAGGTTTTTCAACATGCTCAAGCCTATTCCTACGATAATGATATTTGGTATTAAGGATGTTATAAATACAGGTGATTTTATAGATCGTCCTGCGTTTTCTGTAAATGCCATCAACATGTAATAAATTATGAACAACATAAGACTGTATAAAATACCTGAAAAATTTCCTTCTATCTTTCTTCTTATGCC
>MWEV01000257.1 GCA_002071245.1 Deltaproteobacteria bacterium ADurb.Bin026 | reverse complement strand
TTGTGTTTTATGATGGAGATATTGTGGCAGGAGGTGGCATCATAAGGAATGCACTATAAAACCTGACATCTGTTGAGTTGTGGAGATTATAGGTTAGAGGCAAGAGAAAAACTATGAAAAAGGCATTTTGTCTTGTTTGGAATTTTGACATTTGCATTTGACAATACCTTTTCTTTTTGGGATATTTAAATTTAGCGTTAAATCAAAATTTGTCCTGTGGACAAAAAGGTAACAGGCGGGTTTTGTTATCCGAAGTCAGTATTAGACGAGGATAAGTTGCAAAAAAACTGATTCATAGGAAGGCTACGATATGAAAAGAGTGCCGTTCTGGTTTTTAATATCAGTAATTACTATTGCGGTTTTGTTGGGTGGCTGCAAATCTAAAGTGTTGTTAAGGAAAGAGGAAATAACCCCGTCGCCGCCTCTTGCAAAGGTTATGGTACCTGAGACGAAAAGGGAGGTTCCTGTTGCAGCGCCTGCACAGACATCTGGGCAGGAGATAAAAAAGGAGATTGCAGCACCGCCTCCTTCCATTCCTGTCCCGGCTCCTAAAAAAAAGAAGAAGGGATAGCCTATGTTTCACGATGTAATCGTTGATATAGCGGCGGCTTTAATCTGTTTTGCAGCGACTTGCCATCCTGCGTTGGTAGGCGTTGATACCCCTCGGGGCGAGTTTCAGCTCATCCATTACACTACGCCTGATCCAGGCTATGGGGGGGATATCCTTTCATTCAAGGAAACCAAAGATTATCTATATTGCATCCATCGGGTGATCGATGTGCCCGGGCAAAAAAGGCTTGAACGTCTAAAAAGCCCTGATGCGAAACGCCGCAATAGGATAACGGGTGGATGCGTCAACGTTGATCCCAAAGTATATGAGCAGCTTGTAAAGTGTTGCTACGCTTCAAAACTTATCATCAAATGAGATGTTCGCCGAACATTTTTTTATCCATGAACTATCTTTTAATGCAACCATAGCCATTAATATTTTTCAACGACCCTGAGGGTTGCCCTGATCAGCAGGCAACACGTTTTGATTTCCTTTTTCAATATCAACTACGAGCTATCTTTATTCCTTTTGTTTGTTTTTTATCACAAGCTCGGGTTTTTTCAGAAATACCTCTGTATCTGGAGGGATGGGTCCGGTGAGCCATACGTTACCACCAATAACAGATCTGGCGCCAATAACAGCCCTTTCTCCGAGTATCGTTGCATTGGCATAGATAATAACATCATCCTCAATAGTGGGATGTCGTTTTTTATTTCTCAGCGATTCGCATTCTTCCTTGTCAAGAGACAGGGCGCCAAGTGTTACACCCTGATAGATGCGTACACGGTTTCCTATTGTCGTTGTCTCACCAATTACAACGCCGGTGCCGTGGTCGATGAAAAAACTCTCGCCTATTTCAACACCTGGGTGAATATCTATGCCGGTACGGCTGTGTGCGTATTCTGTCATAATCCGAGGAATAAGAGGAACCCCATGTCGAAAGAGAAAGTGTGCAATACGGTATACAGTAATTGCGAATAGCCCTGGATAACAGAAGATGATCTCGTCAAAATGCTGAGAGGCTGGGTCTCCTTCATATGCTGCGCGAACATCCATTGAGAGTGCCTCCTGCAAATCCGGGATTGCCTCGATAAAACCCAGTGCTATTTCCTGGCTTCTGTCCTCGCACCTTGTGCATGGTTGGTTGAAGCGGATGCAGTCGTGTCGGATGGCATAGGCGATCTGTCCCGCGAGAATATCGAAAAGCTCTGTTATCTCTTCTCCAAGATAGAAATTTACGTTTACTTCATCAAGACGCTTGTTTGAAAAATAACCCGGATAGAGAACTGGAAATATCTTGTAGATTATCCCAATGATGGCACGCCTTGAAGGGATGGGCTCGGGGCCTATATGATGAAAGCGCCCATCTTTGTTGTAACGTGAGACGATATCTTTTATTATCAAGGGAATTTTTGCCCGCAAATCCTGTATTGTTTTTATTTCTTCTTTACATTTATCCTGCATTACCACATTTTCCATGATTTTGTCCCTTCTATTGGTTTGCACAAACGGTATTATCCGATGTCCAGTATGGAGACATGTTCCTTAGCTTTTCGATGATTGGTGGCAACGTGTTGATAACTACATCGATCTCCTCGGATGTATTATAAATGCTCAAGCTAAATCTTATTGAACCGTGTGCCATTGTGTACGGCACCCCCATGGCACGGAGCACATGGGATGGTTGGAGTGAACCGGATGTACAGGCAGAGCCTGAAGATGCGCATATACCGTATTTATCGAGCAAGAGGAGGATGCTTTCTCCTTCTACGAATTCGAAACTGATGTTTGATGTATTGGGCAAACGTGGTGAGCGGCCACCATTGACCTTGACATTTGGAATACGGTTTATGATTTCACTTTCAAGTCTGTCTCGAAGTGCCCTCACATGACCGTTTTCTTTAGAAAGTTGTTGGTTTGCAAGTTCACATGCCCTCCCAAGCCCTATTATAGCCGGTGTGTTTTCGGTGCCTCCTCGTCTTCCCTTCTCCTGGTGTCCACCTATAAGATATGGGGAAAAACG
>MWEV01000256.1 GCA_002071245.1 Deltaproteobacteria bacterium ADurb.Bin026 | reverse complement strand
CTATTATGCTGTTGGTTTTTAGCAATGTTTTTATGACCTTTGCATGGTATGCACATTTAAAGGAACTTAACGAAAAACCCTGGCTTTTGGCTGCGATAGCAAGTTGGGGGGTTGCACTTTTTGAATATCTGTTGCAAGTTCCTGCCAATAGAATCGGTTATCAGGCACTTAACATAGGACAATTAAAAATCTTACAGGAGGTTATAACTTTGAGCGTTTTTGTTCCCTTTTTATGTGTTTTATATGAAAGAACCGTTGAAACTCGACTATTTTTGGGCTACGCTTTGTATCATGGGTGCAGTCTTTTTCATATTCAGAAATAAATTGATAGGTGGATAAGAATTGATAATATCGTTCACGCTAAACAACAAGGTAATATCTATTGACGTAGAACCAGATAAAAGGGTTATCGATGTCCTCCGCGAAGACTTGCAACTAACAGGTACAAAGGAGGGTTGCGGCTCAGGCGAGTGTGGTGCCTGCACTATACACGTTAATGGAGAAAGCCGGCTTTCCTGTTTAATGCTTGCGGCACAACTTGAAGGAAAGGACATAACAACTATCGAAGGGATATCGATTGAAAACAAGATGCATTCAATTCAGGAGGCATTCATACAATACGGGGCAGTCCAATGCGGGTTCTGTACGCCTGGCATGGTTATGGCGGCATTAGATCTGATAAGGCGAAACAAAAGACCATCGCGGAAAGAAATAAGGGAAGGACTCAGCGGAAACCTGTGCAGGTGTACGGGTTATCAAAAAATAATCGATGCCTTAGAAGCCGCGACAGGGGCTACAGATGGTGGAGGTCCAAGGACTATGAAAAAAGGGGAAGAATAATATTGAGAAGCGTGTTTATGCCTCACACAATTGACGACCTATGGGAGATGATATATGGAAATCAGCAGGCGATGATTTACGCTGGTGGCACTGATGTACTTGCCAGATATAGGTCGTTAACATCCAGAAATCTTATATGTATTGAAGACATCCATGAACTCAAAGAGATATATCAGCAGGACAATCTTATTTTTATAGGTAGCTGCGTAACCCATACAAGGTTACTTGAAAGCAAAATCATACAAAAACATCTCCCTGTTTTAATACATGCGCTGAAAGTCCTCGGTTCACCGCAGATCAGAAATATGGGTACAATTGGCGGTAATATCTGCACAGCCTCGCCAGCGGGGGATACGCTTCCGCCCCTTTATGTGCTTGGCGCTATACTGGAGATACGCTCCATAGATAGCAAAAGGTTCACCGCTTTGAAAAATTTCATCCATGGCCCCGGCAAGAATTCACTGCAAAAGGATGAAGTATTATACGGTATATGGATAAACATAAAGCAGGACTTCAATATCCATCATTATGAAAAGGTCGGACAAAGAAAGATGCTTGCCATTGCCATTGCAAGCCTTGCAGCTTTGTTAAAGCTGTCCGAATCGGGTATTATAGAGGATGCGCGACTAGCCTGGGGAAGCGTTGGGCCGAAGACCATCGCCTCCGAAAAGATAAATAAAGCACTTATAGGAAAAACACTCACTGAAGCATCCCTGAAATTGATTGTTCCCCTCATTAGAGAGGCTGTTTCCCCTATTGATGATATACGCGCAAGTGCACATTATAGAAAAATGGTATCGGAAAATCTCATTTTTCGACTGCTCAAATATGGGGGCCACAACAACGACTGAAAGACTCCTTTCCAAAGAATTTATAATCCTTAACCTGATATTTTTGTCAGCATCTACTGTAACGGCAATATTCTTTCAATTTCATCGTTATCTAAGTTTTATTGGAGTAAGGGATGATTGGTCAGGATTTATTATAGCTGCGGATGCGCTTCCAGCCCTTGTAATTCAACCAGTTCTTGGGGTTCTGCTTAGTGGCCGAAATGCACGGAAATGGTTATTCATTGGTATATTAGGTATGATTTTTGCGCTTTTAATGTATGGTCTCGCACATACTGTACCAGCGCTGATCGCGGTTCGTCTTTTGCAGGGTGCAGGTTTTGCGTGTCTTGTTGCAGCGATGATGGTACTGACTGTAAATTACATACCTCCAAAAAAGAGTGGCATGGCGTTCGGTATTATTTCTACCGTAAGGCTTATTCCATACGCATTTGTGCCTCCAATAATGGGCATCTATTTTTTTGCCCCCCGGGATTTTACAAAGGCACTCATTTACGGCGCTATACCTTTGATATTCTCTTTGTTGTCTGTTGCATTGATTAGACCATATTATTCCGAGGCTTGTCAGACGGATTCTGGCCATCCATTCAATGTAAAAGATTTATATGAAAATATAAAAAATCCGAGCGTCTTGGTTGTACTTTTGTTGAATCTTTTACTGTATAGCGGATATACAACAGTCTTTTTCTTTTTTGAAGGATACAGCAGAACGGTTGGTAGTAATAATCCGGGTATGTTTTTTACGGTTGCCACAGTGGCAATGATGACCATAAGGATCTTTGGAAGTGCGATGTTTGACAGATTCAGCAAACCTCATATAACATTCATTTGCATGTCTGGACTAATTATCTGTTATGCGGCGCTTCCTTTTACATCATTTTCTAGCATCTTCTACGCCTTAGCATTATTTACAGGACTTGGCTGGGGCATAGTGATGCCTGTTTTAAATGCACTGATGTTTGAGGTGTCTTATCCTCGATTCAGAGGACTTAACCTAAACCTTTCACTCGTAATGGTGCAAGGAGGATTCTTTGTGGGGCCATTTTTGGGCGGACTTGTATACGGATGGTTAGGTTACAGCATGCTATTTTATTTTTGTGCATTTCTAAGCCTTATCTCAGCAGTATTTACCCTTTTAATTATCGACAGTACTAACAAAAGTCCAAAAGACATTGATATGTCATCAAAGGAGAAAACTATATGAAAGATAAAGGTATTGATGTAAGCATCTTCAGACATGAAGATGCTCGAGGCGTAGCAGACCTTTTTATTGACATATACGGGAATGATTATCCAATAAAGACCGTGTATAATCCTGAAGAATTGATAGATGCCTTTGAAAAGATGGATAACATACCTGTAGTCGCCAGAACGCACGAGGGGCGCATCGTTGGATATGTTGCCATGTTTCGTTCAGCACCTCACCAAAGGCTCTATGAGGCAGGGCAGGGACTTGTTCTACCCAACTTTAGAAACATCGGCATCGCAGCGCTGATGAATAAATACCTATGTGATACCTTAGCAAAAAGGTTTCTCATTGATGCTGTTTTTGGTGAAGCTGTGTGTCACCACACACACATGCAACGCGCATGGGCAGCATATGGGACAATCGAGACAGCAGTGGAGGTTGATTTGATGCCAGCTTCAGCGTATGAAAAAGAAAAAAGCGCATCTGGCAGGGTATCCACGCTCGATATGTTCAGGACTTATATACCGAAACACCATAAAATATATATCCCGCCCATCTATAGTGACGTTATGCGGTTGATCTATGCCTCGTA
>MWEV01000255.1 GCA_002071245.1 Deltaproteobacteria bacterium ADurb.Bin026 | reverse complement strand
ACGGTGTTTATGATAGAGACAAGGCCAGTGGTTCCCATCTTTTTATAGGATGAAGACGAAAATATCTCTACGCCATTCGTCCTCGAATCTTTTTACAGCTCAGGACCTCTGTGGCTATTATAAAGTTGTTTTCCGGGGACAGCGGGTTTATTGTCTGGATGATTTTAAGAGATTTCATATCCTTTTGTCCATAACCTATGATATTTTCCTTGAAATTATCTGAAAACGACATATATTTAAGGGCAGGACGTACCATATAAAAAATGCAGAAAAGAGAGTGATTAACGCAAAGGAGTTAAACATGTATGAACAGGGCGTAATAAGACCACCAAGCGAGGCGTCGAGCCTGCTTGTGAGGGTAACAAGAAATTGTCCTTGGAACCAATGCCTTTTTTGTCCAGCCTATAAAGGAACAACGTTTTCACGCAGGACGGTCGAAGAGGTTAAAAAGGATTTGGATAGCATGGCGATAGAATATGCGGGCTACCCCGTAAAGACTGCGTTTTTGCAGGACGGCGATACGCTCGTGCTTAAAACAGAAGATGTTCTCGAGATTTTACGTTATATAAAGCTTAAATTTCCCACAATTGAAAGGGTAACTTCTTATGCAAGGGCGCCGACACTCAAAAGAAGGACAGTGGAAGAACTTAAAGATTTGAAAGAGGCCGGATTAACACGGATACATGTAGGGTTGGAAAGCGGCTCTGAAAAGGTACTCAAGATGGTTAAAAAAGGCATAACGCAGGATGACATTGTCGAGGGTGGAAAACATGTCAAGGAGGCTGGCATTGAACTATCAGAATATATTATGCCGGGGCTTGGAGGTCGCACACTGAGCGAGGAACATGCGCGTGAGACCGCAAGATTGCTTAATATGATAGAACCTGACTTCATAAGGGTTAGAACGTTTGCCTTGCATCCCATGTCACCTATGGTAAAAATGGTGGAAAACGGTTCTTTTGTACCCATGACAGATGAGGAGATAGTTGCTGAAATTAGGCTACTCGTTGAAAGCCTTAGGGAGATGCACAGCTATTTTTCGTGCGCGGACTTTGGTTTAAACCTTCTGATGTATGTCGATGGGTTTTTGGACGAAAAAAAGGCCGTCATGTTAAAAGATCTCGATGAATATCTCTCGTTAAGTGATGAACAAAGACAGGCGTATTCCTTTCTCAGGCGGGGTTCTTATATGTATTATCCTGCAGGGGTTGTACGTGACGAAGCCGTGATGAAGAAGATCCGTCCCGAATTAGAAAGATTGAATAAAAACGGTAAGGAAGGCTTTTATCAGTATATAAATCACCTTATGACATACCAACTTCCTCAACCACAGACGGATGATTGGAAATAGATCTGTTCGATCGATTTTATTTTTTATTTCCTTTTTACTGTGGTTTAACGGGGATATGCTGCAATTACAAGGACAACCGTTTCTATATCTTTTGTGTTTTTAAGGCTGTGCGGCTCACCTCGGGGTATCCATGTGGCGTCCAACTCTTTGACCTCCCTTTCCTCGTTTCCCACCTTCATAAGGCCACCACCCTGAAGGATCAGATAAATCTCTTCAACTTCATCGATATGTTCTTCGATGGTGTTCCCGGGTGGCAACATTGCGTAGGCGAGAAACTCCATACTCTCGAGAAAATGACTTGTCATAACCATACGTGCAACAGCCCCACGGTGGGCGATATAGGTTGTAGCTAGCACCTCAGGATCGTTAAAGTTTCTTACAATCATGTTGTTTGGCGGCCGACGCTTAGCGGTTAGCTAAGCTGTCGTTGCCTCTCCTCCTTTTTTGTAATAGGAACGAATTCTCTATTATGTGCATAAAGGCGACAAAAATCAACATAAAAGAATGGTATCAGTAATTACCGGTAATCTATGCACCATTTAATACATTAAAGCGACGGCAGGCTATCATATGCCGGATGGTTGTAGAGGGGCGCCACATAACAAGTTTGCGTTGCAATAAAATAGTTTCTGTGTGATACTAAGGGGCATATGGGATTGATAGGCCTGCTTTTCAAAGATCCGATGGCTTTTGTGCTGGTATCGGTACCGCTTCTATATTCGATTATAATCCACGAGCTTGCACACGGATGGGTTGCATTCAAGATGGGCGATCCTACTGCCAAATGGCTCGGAAGACTAAGCCTGAACCCCTTGAAACATCTCGATCCGATAGGGACGATTATGCTTTTTGTGTTTGGTTTTGGCTGGGCAAAGCCGGTCCCGGTTAACTTCAATAACTTAAGAGACGAAAGAAAAGGGCTTATCTTTGTCTCGGCAGCCGGCATTACGGCAAACATTATCCTTGCCTTCTGTTCTTTTTTGTTGCTCCGTTTTTTTGTTCCATCACCCTTTGGTGTGATGTCTACGGTTTTGTTTTACTTTGCCCAAATCAATATTATGCTCGCATCTTTCAATTTAATCCCGATACCCCCTCTTGATGGTTCTAAGATCCTCATGGGGTTTTTATCCCGCAGGGCGCAGTATTCGTTTGAGCGTATAGAACCCTATGGCATGTTTATCATTATAGGCCTTTTGTATATAGGTGCATTAAACCCGTTAATAGTCTTTTTCAGACAAGGTATACTCAGCATTATCGGCATCTTACTACCTTAATCCTGATACCTTTTCTTCTTTTTCTTCCCATAATTTGCGCTCAGACAATCGATGTGTTTCGAGTTTTGTCAAATTATTATCTGGCTGTACGTGACCAGTTGTCGAGTGCATAGAAATAATATGCCCCGTGGATGCCCATTGCCTTTGCTGTCAGCGAAAAGTATGAAAGGGTTTGTTCTGCAAGCCTTCTGTAGGTTGTTTTTCCCAGCAAAGATGATAGTTTTGTCAAACACACGATGCCGATGGAATTCGCTGAAGGGTGAGGGGAATCCTCTATGCCTTTCAGCCTCATGCCTATAACCTCTTTTTCCGTGTCAAAAAACCCACCGTTTTCCTTATCATAGAATTTTTCAATACATAAAGTCATATATGAATCTGCGCGTTCAAGATAGGATTGATCGTGCGTTATATTGTAGACGCTTATTAAGGCATCGATAAAATTTATATAATCATCAAGAAAGGCATCTACCCCTTCAGCATGGAGAAGCCTTCCGTTTTCTATATTTATGTCTGAAACCCTTTTTATGCTCTTAATTGCAAATTCTTTAATTGTGTTGTCTTTAAGCGTGCCAAAGGCTTTACAAAAGGCAGATATGAGCATTCCGTTCAATGAAGTATATATTGCCCTGTCAATTATCGGTTTTTGTCTTTTTTCTCTTTCGTTGAGAAGTCTTTTTTTCCCGATACCAAGAAGTCTTTTGACGTTATCTGCCCCCATATTGAGTTTTATTGCGAGATCAGAGATGTTTTCCGTTATATATAGCACCATTTTTGAAGCATCATGTCTCATTTCCCCGTCTTTGTGCAAATAATAGGCGGAAAGCAGATGATATTCTTCTTCCGTGAGACAATCCTTAAAGTCTTCGTTTCGCCATAGAAAATATCCGCCTTCGTCATCAGGGCTTACATCGGCGTCCTGGCTTGCATAAAAACCTCCATCCTCGTGAGAAAGCTCGCGTCTTAAAAAATCAACGATACCTTTTGCAACCTCCTTGAAAAGTTCATCGTTAAAAGTGCAATACGCATCTATGTAATTCCTTAATAACCATGCGTTGTCATCGGCCATCTTTTCAAAATGCGGTATGATCCATGCCTCGTCTGTGGAATACCTGTGAAATCCACCACCGAGTTGGTCATGAATGCCCCCGTTTGCCATAGAAATAAGGGATTTTTTGATGACGTTTCCCGTTGCCTCATCCTTTTCTAAGGCATAGCGGTTAATGAGAAACTCAAGTGCGCCGGACATTGCAAATTTTGGGGCGCCGCCGAATCCGCCGTGTCGGCGGTCCATACTGGCGAGCATCTTTTTTTCAGCTTCCTTGATCATAGAGCCATCGAAACCCCCTCCGGGTTCAATGACCTGGTTTTTAAGGAACTCAATATATTGCTCTGCATAGCTTTCAGCCTCTTGCCTTTTTTCTTTGTATAACTGGCTTATTGCCATCAGGATAGCCTTGAAACCAGGCCTTCCAAAGCCCTCGTCAGGGGGAAAGTATGTACCTCCATAGAATGGTTTTTTATCATGCGTCAGAAACATGCTTAACGGCCAGCCCCCGCTTATGCCCATAGCGGCAAGTGCCCTCTGGTATCTCTTGTCGAGGTCGGGTCTTTGATCCCTGTCGAGCTTTATGGGGATAAAATATTCATTTAGTAGACCGGCTATCTCTTCGTTTTCAAAGCATTCTTTCGCCATCACATGGCACCAGTGGCACCATATTGCACCGGAACTCAAAAAAACAGGTTTATTTTCCCTTTCTGCATTCTCGAACGCCTCTTCACACCATGGGTACCAGTTTATTTTTTGATTGGATGCATGCTGAAGATACGCCGAGGTCTCGTTTGAAAGTCTGTTCATTTTATTCTCCATTTTTCCATACGCACAGTAAGTTTTGTCGAAAAAATCGTTCTTTTTTTTCCATGCGTTTTGTCTTTTTTCTTCACGAAAGCCTTGCACCTCTATATGTGCATAGAGGTTCTTCTGTCATCATGTCTCCGGTCGATTCATAAGCCCTGGCACGGCATCCGCCACAAATGGTCAGGTAATTGCATGATCCACATTTTCCTTTATATTGAGAGAGGTCTCTTAGTTGTTTAAAGACCGGGGAGTTTACCCAGACATTTCTGACGCCTTCATTCATTATGTCGCCAGAAGGGATTTCAAGGTAGCCGCATGGTTGTGCTATGCCTCTATGGGAGATAAACAAGAAGGATTTTCCAGCCAAACACCCCATGCTCTTCGGTTTATCACCCTTTTCCTTCACGATTCTGTAATAGTGTGGGGCACATGTTACCTTTAGCTCCATTTCGTTTATCTTTTCGATCCCATAAAGCCACTCAAGGGTGTTTTCATACATCTTTGCATCAAGCTCTTTTCCCTTCAAGCCCTCGCCCCTGCCAACCGGTACAAGAAGAAAGATATGCCATGCGCAGGCACCTATGGACTTAACAAGATTGTATATGTGCAGAAGATCGTCAATATTGAGGCGAGTAACAGTAGTGTTTATCTGAAAGGGCACATCCACACTTGCAAGGATGCGCGACGCGTCCATTACCGAACTGTAAGAGCCTTTTACCCCCCTGAAGCTGTCATGGGATTCGCTGTCCTTTCCGTCAAGGCTTAGGCTTATTCTCATTATTCCTTTTTCTTTTAATGCCTTACCCTTCCTTTTGTCCAACAGTGTACCGTTTATTGCCATAACGAGCCGTAAACCCTTTTTGCTTCCATACTCTATTATGTCAAATATATCATCCCTCAGCAGGGGCTCTCCGCCGGTTAAGATGATGGTAGGTGAGGCAAAGCTGCTTATATCGTCTATAATCGATCTGCACTGATCTGTGCCGAGTTCACCTGTATGAGGTCCGAGTGTTGCCGCTGCCCTACAATGAATGCAATTGAGATTGCAGTTCCTTGTCAGTTCCCATGCAACCATTCTCAGGGGATATTCTCTTTGAGCCACCCTGCTATATCCTTTGCAAAATAGGTAATGATGATGTCTGCGCCTGCCCGCCTTATACTGGTCATGAGTTCGAGAACCGTCTTCTTGTAGTCCAAAATGTTTTTTGATGCTGCAAGCTTTATCATTGAGTACTCACCGCTAACAGAATAGGCGGCAATCGGTATGTTAAACGCCTGCCTTGCCATTGATATTACATCAAGATAGAAAAGTGCAGGCTTTATTATGACTATATCCGCACCCTCATCGATATCCAAACCTATCTCTCTTGCCGCCTCTCTTTGATTTGGGGGGTCCATCTGATAGGCCTTTCTGTCTCCGAAACGTGGTGGAGATTCGGCAGCATCCCGAAAGGGACCATAAAGACAAGATGCATATTTTGCTGCATAACTCATTATGGGTGTTTCATAATATCCGTTAATGTCGAGCATCTGTCTGATTTTATCCACCCTTCCGTCCATCATGTCTGAAGGGGCTACCATATCGGCACCAGCCTTGATGTGGGATAATGCGATTTCAGCAAGCAACTTGATCGTTTCGTCGTTGTCAACATAACCGTTCTTAATGATACCGCAATGTCCGTGGCTTGTATATTCACACATGCAAACGTCTGTAACAACTAAAATATCATCTCCAAAGAGCTTTTTTATCCTCCTTGTCGCTTCTTGAACTACTCCTTTTTCAGCATAGGCGCCTGTACCGGTTTCATCTTTTTTTTCAGGTATACCGAACAGAAGAATCGCAGGTATGGAGTGACTTACAACATCCTCTACCTCCTTCAACAGTCCTTCAACAGAGAACTGATACACGCCAGGCATAGAAGGAATCGGGATCTTTGTGTGTGACATCTCTTTGACAAAAAGTGGATAGACAAGATGTTTTGTTGAAATCTCTGTTTCCTGGATTAATCCCCTTAGTTTATCATTTTTCCTTAATCTTCTTGGTCTATGCGCGGGAAACTTCATAAAATCTCCTCCGAAAAAAACACCTTATAATGGATGTTTTCAAGGTTCAGCATAACAATATCAAAAACCATCACAACCCCTCTGGCCTTATCTCCTCTTCTGTCAAATAACACTGTGGGTCTTCAGCCCATATATCGCCTGTTGCTGCCTCTGCCCTAACCCTGAAATTACCACCGCAAATATCGAGCCACCTGCATCGAGCACACCTTCCCTTGACATGTCTTTTCTTTTCTTTTAGTTTTGCCATTAATTCATTGCCCGTGTCTGTCCAGATTTCACTGAAAGGCCTTGAACGCACATTTCCAAAGCTATAATGCCTCCAGAACTGATCAGCGTGAACATTGCCTTCTTCGTCCACACATGCAATACCAACGCCTGATGCATTTCCCTCGTTCATCATGAGCAAATCATAAACCTCTTTAGCCCTTTGGCTGTCCTCTTGAAGCAGTCTCAAGTATACATAGGGCCCATCTGCATGGTTATCAACGGTAAGAACCTCTATGGGAGAGCCCTTCTTGAAGGATTCTTTTGTCCTATCCATAATGTAGTCCACTACCTTTCGAGATTCTTCATGCGATATGTCTTCGTTGATAAGTTGTGAACCACGGCCTGCATAAACCAGATGATAAAAGCATACCCTTTGAATGCCCTCGGTTTCAATGATATCGAATATCCGCTGAATTTCGTTGTAATTTTTTTTGTTTATTGTGAAACGCAAACCGACTTTGATACCTGCATGTTTTGCGTTTCTCACGCCATTAATAGCAAGATCGTATGCGCCGTCTACTCCCCTGAAGGCATCGTTTACCTTGCCTGTTCCATCTATGCTTATGCCTATGTAAGAAAGTGCATATCTTGCAAACTGTTTTGCCTTTTCTTCGGTAATAAGTGTGCCGTTTGTCGATATCACTGCCCTGAGACCTTTTTTGACTGCATAATCAATTAAATCAGGTAAATCTTTTCTTAGAACGGGTTCTCCGCCTGAAAATAGAATTACTGGTACACCAAACTCGGCAAGATCATCGATTAATCTCTTGCCCTCATCTGTCGATAGCTCGTTTCCTCTGTAAGTTTCGTTTTCTGCCCGGGCATAGCAGTGTATGCACCTGAGGTTACAACGTTTTGTCATATTCCAGACTACAACAGGTTTCTTGTCTGAGGAAAACTGAAGGAGATGTGATGGAAGCCTCCGAGACTCTCTTCCGTATCGCAAAGGATCTGATGCCTCTACAGCGCCACAATATAGTTTAGAAATACCGATCATACGTTATTTTGAACATAAATCATGAAAAAGTCAACCGTATATATGGAACACGATGCTTGCGGCACATGGTCTTTTTGTCTGTTCTCAAGCTGTGTTTAACGTTTATTGAGTTGACATTATTTGAATCAACCACTATTATAAATAAACGGAAGTGCCAAGGCGCCTGGTGGGTCTCCTGGTCTTCAAAACCAGTGCACCGGTGAAAAGCTGGTGGGTGGGTTCGATTCCCATGCACTTCCGCCATAACCAGTCTACACCCGCTGCCTTATATTTCATGCTGCCTGTGGGCCAAAACATCTTCATATAGATTACAAAACATTAGGTGTAATTAAAGTTTTTAAATAAGACAAAAAGGTATATGGTTTTTTATACAAAGAGGTCTATTTTGTGAAAAAAAGATGCTCTACCATTTTCAAACATGAAGATCCCAGAATCAAGTATCTCTCCATAGGATTGATCCTGATTTTTTATTTGAAAGGGCGAATTAATAGATGAAAGGCATATGGCGCCTATGCCCCTATCCTTGAGCGTTGTTATAATATCTTTACCAGTGGTGTCTTTTTCCCAGACAGACAATTTTGCAAAGATATTATCTGCCTCATCTATCCATCCATTCTTATCATCATCGTATAGAGACAACTCTTCTATAGCATTATTGCTTTTAGTGCCTATAACCTCAGTTCCATCGTTGATTCTTCCATCATTATTCTTATCAATGACGAGGAAGCCACTTCCTTCCTTTACAAAGTGTATCTTATCTGATTCTCCATCAGCATCTATGTCAAAATCAATTGTTTTATCAGAGAGTCCCGT
>MWEV01000254.1 GCA_002071245.1 Deltaproteobacteria bacterium ADurb.Bin026 | reverse complement strand
CTCAAACGGCGAGGGATAAAATGCACTCGCCGCATGGGCGGTATGATGGGATATTGTATGGATTTTCCCGGTGTAACCCAGTTGAGATCTTATCATTTCGACCTCTTTGTTTTTCCCATCCTTTCCGATACGGGTAACCCCAACAACTAAGTCAATATCGTTAATATCCCTTAGCCCTGTTGCATCGAGCAGATACCGGATCGACATATGCGGAAAGACACCTGAATGTTTTATCCTGTTGAGCCTCTCCTCTCCTATGGCGAACAAACGCCCCTCAGATATAAGGGATGCACCGGTATCGTGTCCAAACGTATGAAGGCCAAGAATATTCATAGCTTGAGTAATATAGCAAAACCACCCTTGCCCGTCAACTTCAAAGCACAGTTCTGCCTGATAAGATTTGTTTCTTGACACTATCTGTTATTTTAGCCCCTCAACAGACAAAGACGTTCAAAGATAAAGCCCGTGTATGATTTTTGTTCAAAGGAAACGAACGTGGCAATACTACAGTCTTTTCAATAGTAACTTCGCCACCTTTTCTCCCGAAAGTAACATGCCCCCAAAAATCGGGCCCATCCTGGGTCCACCAAATGTGGCATTGGCAGCCATTCCAGTTACATAAAGTCCAGGAAAAACCTCTTTTGTGTTTTCAAGCGTGAGTGTCTCGGCCTTTTCTGACCACATGGATTTTTCACCTTCGATTTTCCCAGAATCTGTGAATAATCTTCCGGGAACTTTTGCAAACACAACCCTGACTACTTCCACTGCGTGCCCGGTTGCATCAATCACAAACTTCGTGCGTACCGCAAGGGGGTCTATATGAAGCCCTGCCATTTCAACGGGAGACCAGTTAAGCACCAATCCTATGATCCTGTCC
This sequence comes from Deltaproteobacteria bacterium ADurb.Bin026, assembly GCA_002071245.1. Lineage (GTDB taxonomy): Bacteria > Desulfobacterota > Syntrophorhabdia > Syntrophorhabdales > Syntrophorhabdaceae > MWEV01. The sequence goes on along the minus strand of MWEV01000254.1, from coordinate 4,987 downwards.
GTCCTCATCATTACATCCTCTATGCTAACGCAATTAAATACGGTAACCCCTGCCTGAACAGCCTTGGCAGTCAGAGTAGCGGCAGTCTCAACAGCATCGGATGTATAATAATTGTCCTGATATTTGCGGTATTTTACGCCGAACTCGTCAAGTATGTGGATTGCGGATTCTTGGACAACGATTTCGTTAAACATCATGCCGCCACCCCATACACCGCCACCCATGCTCAGCTTCCTCTCGTAAAGGGCAACCCTTTTGCCTGCTTTCGCCAGATAATATCCCGCAACCAGACCAGAAGGGCCGCCACCAACAATTGCAACATCTGTTTCGATATTTTTTGAGAGTTTCTCATAATACCTGTCAATAATTGCTTTGGTTATAATGACTTCGTTCAGTTCCATATTATCCCCCTTGTTGTAATATTTCGGACAATTCTTTCAATCGCCCGGCTATGTCTTTTGCGTTGTTAACCTCTGAGATCATAGCAAAATGGTGTGCACCTGTTTTTATCGCCTGACGTATGTTTTCCATGGTAATCCCCCCGATTGCAACAACAGGAACATTCACGTTTTTTACAATATCCTCCAGGGTGTCGATACCAACAACTATTGCATCTGGTTTTGAAGGTGTAGGAAAAACAGAGCCAGCTCCAATATAGGTTGCGCCTGCCATTTCAGCCTCCATTGCCTGTTTTACCGTATTAGCCGAAACGCCGATAACCATATCTTCTGGCAGTCGGGCAAGCACTTCATGAAAATCCTCATCTTTTTGTCCGACATGTATACCATCTGCCCCTATCTCAAGGGCTATGTCCACACGGTCGTTTACAATGAATACAGCGTCATCGTACTGTCTTACAAGGGCACACATCTCAATGGCTTTACGATAGAATTCCTCGTCTTCAGCAGATTTATCTCTGAACTGAATGATCCTTGCGCCGCCATTTAGCAACTCTTTACAGAGGGAGATCGTATCTGCAAAGCAATATATGCCCCTTCGCATGGTTTTAAAAAGGTCTTTTTTATTCACAACGCCTCCTAAACAAAAAAACAGGCTGCGGTAGAAAGAAAACCGAGCCTGTTATTCTGGCAATTCCAAGTTCGGTGTTTCCTTACGCCGGCATTATCCGGTTCAAGTTAAAGGGTGTTTTCTCAGCCAAAAGGGCACCCCTAACACCTTGTTTTTCAAATAACTAATATATTTTCATTACACTGTCAACTAAATATTTCAACAATTACCAGGGCATATTATGCTGTCAATGTCTTACAATCACAAAATCCCTTTTGTTGACAGCGCCCCTGTTATGTTTTCACCTTTTGATATCGCCTCTTTTAATGCCCTTCCGAAAGCCTTGAAGATAGCCTCGATCTTATGGTGAAGGCTTTCGCCATACAACAAATTGATGTGGATCGTTATCTTTGCTTCGTTTACAAATCCTTTGAAAAATTCCTTTATAACCTCTGTATCGAAAACGCCTATTTTCCCTGCAAGATCCCCATTCAAAACAAGGTTGGGCCTTCCTCCAACGTCAATCGCAAGCATACAGAGGGATTCATCCATTGGAATTATTGCCGAACCATAACGCCTAATGCCTTCAAAGCCCTTAAGGGCTTCTTTTAAAGACCTGCCCATTGTAATTCCAATATCCTCAACGGTATGGTGATAGTCAACCTCTGTATCACCTTTCGCATATAGGGTCAGATCGAAAAAACCATGTTTTGAAAACAGATGCATCATGTGGTCAAAAAAGGGCACGCCCGTTTCAATATCATATTTTCCTTCGCCGTCTATCACCCAATGAACCTTTATATCTGTTTCCTTTGTTTTTCTTTCAGCCGAGGCCTCTCTTTTCATGCGTCCCCCTGTATCCATTTATGTCTTTTACCTTAAGTGTCCAGTCGCTTTGATCTGAAACTCAAAGGCTTATTTATGGTATTACCTTGTTTAAGGGATACTCAACGATGCCCTGCGCCCCCACCCTTTTCAGGTCAGGAATAATATCCCGCACGGTCTTTTCGTCTATGATAACCTCTATTGCCAACCAATCCTTATCTGACAGATTTGATACGGTGGGCGTCTGAAGCGATGGAAGTATCTTCAACACCTCTTTTAGCCTCGACTTGGGTACGTTCATTTTAAGGCCAACCTTTTCCTCTGCGAGAAGTGCACCCTTAAGCAAAATGGTTATGTTCTCCATTTTTCTCTTTTTCCATTTGTCCTTCCAGGCATTTTTATTAGCAATTAAAACGGTTTCAGATTCAAGTATGGTATCTATTATCCTTAGGTTATTAGCCCTTAATGATGCGCCCGTTTCTGTTACCTCAATTATGGCATCGGCCAAAAGCGGTGGTTTTACCTCTGTGGCCCCCCAGGAAAATTCAACAGAGGCGTTTATACCTCTTTTTTTAAGAAACCTCTTTGTAAAACTGACAAGTTCTGTTGCGATTTTCTTACCTTTCAGATCATCAACAGTTTTGATCGGTGAATTTTCAGGCACCGCAACAACCCATTTAACGCCTCTGAAGCCTACCTTGCCATACCTCAGCCGCACTAGTTCAACAACCTTTGCATCCTGTTCGAGCACCCAATCATAGCCTGTAATACCCATGTCGAGTATTCCATCTTCAACATATCTCGCCATCTCCTGAGCCCTTATGACAAGCCCTTCAAGTTCAGGGTCGTCAATAACCGGCACATAAGATCTTTCAAGCAATTTTATGTTATAGCCGGCATTTTTAAAAAGTTTAAATGTGGTTTCCTGAAGGCTTCCTTTTGGTAATCCAATTTTTAATTTCATATTATAGCCCCTTTCTTGCCTTTATAGACTCTCCGTGAGCATAAAGGCCTTCAATGCGTGCCATTTTTACAGCTTTATCTCCGTATTTATTCAAAAATTGTTCATCTATTTTAACAACAACCTTCCTTTTTGTAAACCTGTCGACCGACAATCCAGCCGTAAATCTTCCCGCCCCGCCTGTAGGTAAAACATGGTTTGTGCCTATGTAGTAGTCTCCCATCGCAACAGGTGTGTGGGCACCCAAATAAACAATACCCGGATACAAAACCTTTTCTGACACGCCTTCGTCGCCGATAAGCTCCATGTGTTCCGGGGCAATGCTGTTTATCGTTTTTACAGCTTTTTCGATGTCTTCATAGTATACAAGGAAGCTGTTTTCCCTTAATGCCTTTTCTATCACGTCTTTTCTCTCGTTTGTAATGATGAGACGCTCTATGCTCTTCATCACATCATAGATGTGTTCCTTGGATGGCGAGAACAACCCAACGGTTGCCATTTCATCATGCTCTCCTTGCGAAAACATATCCCATGCTATTATATCTGGAGAAAACTTGTATGTGCACAATACGACAAGCTCTGTGGGCCCAGCAAGCATATCGATACCAACCATACCATACACATCCCTTTTTGCCTCATCAACATAGGCATTGCCTGGGCCAACAATCATATCTACCTTTGGTATGCAACCCACCCCATAAGCAAATGCATAGACCGCTTGAGCACCACCTATCCTGTAAACCTCCTTTATATCCAACAGTACACACGCTGCTGCAACATATGGATTAAGCATACCATCCGCCGTTGGCGTGGCAACACATATCCTGTTTACGCCTGCAACCTTAGCAGGCACAACGCCCATAATCAGGGAAGATGGGTATGCAGCCTTACCACCGGGCACATAAACCATTGTACTTTCAACAGGCACAAACGTTTCCTTTATATTTAGACCTTTTCTCGTGTATGTCCTTGGTCGTCCTCCCTGCGATTTATGGTATAACAGGACATTTTTCATCATGCCTCTAAGAATGTCTCTGTCTTTCTTTTTTACCTTTGATGCGCTTTCGGTAAGCTCTTCTTCCGAGACCTTAAGATTATAGTCCTGTTTCCAGCCATCCCATTTTTTCGAAAATTCAATAAGGGCGGTTTCTCCCCTTGCAAGGATTTCATGCTTCACAGCCTCTACAACGGTTTTGATGTTTTTCTTCTTTTTTTCCCTGCCTTCAAGAATCGAGGACAACAGCTTGTCGTGTTCTTTTTCAAGATCCCAGATTTTCATCTTTCCTCCTCTCTATCTTCGCACCAAGCATTCTCAGCTTTTCTTCTATCGATTCATAGCCTCTGTCTATATGGTAAATCCTTGAGACCTCGGTAGTGCCATATGCCGTTAGACCTGCAATAATGAGGGAGGCGCTCGCCCGTAAATCCGTTGCCATAACCTTGGCCCCCGTGAGCATTTTAACGCCTTTTACAATAGCTGTATTTCCTATTACCCTTATGTCCGCACCCATTCTCCTCAATTCCGCTGCGTGCATCATTCTATTTTCGAAGATCGTCTCTGTGATAGCACTCGCACCCCTTGCCGTGCTCATAAGCGCCATAATCTGCGCCTGCATGTCTGTTGGAAATCCTGGGTAAGGCGCTGTTCTTATATCCACTGCGTTTGCCCTTTTTTTGGACATTGATGCCTTTATTGTGTTTTCGCTTTCCAGTATGTCCATTCCTGCTTCTCTTAGCTTTTTTATGATGGGCTGTACATGTGAAGGCACACAGTCTTCAATTTCTATATTTCCCCTCGTCATGCCGCATGCAACAAGAAATGTGCCTGTTTCGATCCTGTCTGGTATAACGCTATAGTTGCACGGCACTAACTGATCCACTCCGGTGACCTTAATAACCTCTGTGCCTTCTCCCTCGATCTTGGCACCCATTTGCTTCAACATTTGCGAAAGGTCAACGATTTCTGGCTCACAAGCAGCGTTTTCTATTATCGTTTCGCCTTTCGCCTTAACCGCGGCCATTATTATATTCTCAGTACCACCAACCGTGGTTTTATCGAAACTAATACACGCGCCCTTTAGTTTTTTAGCCGTCACATCAGCATAGCCCTCTCTCAGACTCACTTCACAGCCTAACGCTGATAGACCCTTTAAATGCAAATCTATCGGTCTCTCGCCAATCGCACAACCCCCC
>MWEV01000253.1 GCA_002071245.1 Deltaproteobacteria bacterium ADurb.Bin026 | reverse complement strand
GTAAAAGATATAATGGTTAGCAATGTGATAACGGTAACAAGTGATACATATGTGCTTGATGCAGAGAGGATCATGGAGTTTCACGGGATTGGCAGATTGCCTGTTGTTGACAAAGGCAAATTGGTTGGGTTGATTACAAAGGATGATATTCTTAAGGCGAGTCCATCTTCAACCACACCGGCAAACCAGAGGCAGCTTTTTTATCTGATATCTAAGTTAACCGTAAAAGATATCATGAAAACCGATGTTGTTACCGTTTCACCTGACACAACCGTAGAAAAGGCGGTGGCTATTGCCCAAAAAAACAAGATAGGTTGTCTTCCGGTTGTTGAAGGTGATAGGGTTTTAGGTATTGTATCCCAAACAGACGCATTTTATAAGATTCTCTGTCCTCTTTTAGGGATCGGGATTGCAGGTACCCGTATCATTATTTATGATGCTGGGACAAAAGAAGAGTCCAACAAAATAATGGATATCATTAATAAAACAGGTTTGAGGATAAAAACATTTTGGATTCCGCCTGTTGGGGGTCGGTTTGATCTTGTGTTGCATCTCGAAACAGAAGATGCGGATACAATTATGCAACACCTTAGAACTCTTGGTTACAGAGTGGATATAAGGGAATGTACAGCGTGATCAATAAAATGGTTCGGGTTGTCGAGGGTTCAAGACGTCAAGAGGTCGGGGGTTTGACCCATTTCCCCACGTCTTTGTAGGGAATTGTACTTTTGAGTATTTCCCTCCTTTTTTCAAGGAACCTGCCTTTCATCCCCCTTAGCCATTCTCTGTGTTTATACATATGATCAGGAGGTCCAAATATGCCTCCATCCTTTATTTTTATTCTTTTCCCACTGTTGTTAATTGAAAAATGACTATGGCATAACGTACAGATAAATTTTTGTTTTTCAATCCTTACAATATCACATCCGCAATAAGGACATCCGTATTTTCTGATGGTATTTCCATCCGAAAACAACAATTCAGCCAATTTTTTGGCCTTTTTTCTATTTGACTTATCCACAAGGATTTCACCGGGAAGAGCCGCTTTTATATGCACACTCGCTTTAATGTTTAAGCAGAGAAACGATGCAAATGTCATAAGCATCTGCGGGGACATACCGATTCTGTCTTTAATGCCGTAAATGTTTATAAGGATACAGGGTTTTTCGTATGTTTTCTCGATATAGTTGTAAAACAGGAATCCTCTGTCGAGTATCTTCTTGAATACGCTGTGGGCGCCGAGATAATAAACCGGTGTGGCTATAATTATCGCATCGGACTGTTCGATCGTATTGAGCAGAAAACCCATATCATCGCTATGCGGACAAGGGTTTCCCATGATACACCCGTAACAGGCATTGCATGGCTGTATATTCAAAGAAGGTAGTCTGATGAGGTTTAATTCGTGAGGTGTTTCTATATTGTTGGATATATCCTTTATGAATACTTCACAGTTGCCGAGTTTTCGAGGAGAGCCAACAAGGCCGAGAATACGTTTTGGGTATTTGGCTTTTGCAGAACCTCTCGCAGTCATGATGTTAAGACCTGAATTATTTTCCATAAGCCCCTTTCATGTCTTTTATTTTTATTTCATGGATCTTCTCGCGGCATTTGATAAAAACATCAAAAGCCATTGATACAATTTTATCTATCCTTTGTCCAAACTCGATAAATTCATTAACTATTACGTCTTTTTCTTCGCTTGTATTGTATTCTTTGTTGTACAAGCTATGATCTACGTCCAATACGGTTTGCAAAACCGTATTTTTAAGAATGAAAATGAACCCTATAGCCTCGGATGGTGAAAAACCTTGAACAGCCCTGATTTTGATGATGTTCTCAAGCGCTGCAATCAATCTGCTTAAGTCCATTTTACCCGTAAGCTCTTCAAAAATGTTTTCAATACCGCTTTTGATATTGTATCCGACAGGGTTTAAGAACCTATCTTTTTCTTGTTTTAGCGAGCTGGATGTTGCCGGAGGATATGTATCGGCAATAAGGTTGAAACACCTTTCGAGGATTACCTTCCTGTTTTGCCTTATTTTGTGGTATAAGCCCATAAGTATATATATTTCCAGTACTTAAAATTTTGGTCTACTTCTATATCTATTATCATTAATCCGTTAATTGAGTTTTTTTGCATAAACTTATACGAATATCTCGAATCTTTCCTTCTCTGCCCTGCATATAGGACATACTTCGGGAGGATGTTCCCTGGCGCACAGGTAACCGCATACCTTGCATCTCCATATGGGATAAGGTAGAGACGAGATAATGCCTGCATGAGTCTGTGCGTTGCCTGCACTTCGCTCCTTGGCAGGCATCCTTCTGTCCGGAATGGAGACGGCCTTTTTCTCTCCATTAAAAACAGCCGAAGAAACATATAGGGCGCAATAACAGACCCCGTATTCGTCTATGTCCTGATCTCTGTAGTCACAAGGACATATGATGTCGAGGTCTTCTGTTTTGTTTCCCGAGGCGAGTCTGCATGGACATGAGGCATATCCATATCTTTTTTGATTCGTAATGAGACCGCCGATTAGCGCTTTTGTGAATTCTACATCAGGGTTAAGGTAATATCCGATTAGCCGGGTTTCTTTTGATAATTTTTCAAAAAAATCATCTATATTTTTCCGATCGGTTTGATTATGTTCATTCATAGTCCTATTGTTTCCTTTATCTTTTTCTCGTCATAACCGACTATACATTTTTCGTCATTGATTATGAGGGAAGGAAACGAACATTTCGGATTCCATCGTTTTAAATCTTCCAATGCCTTTTCCTTTTCTTCACCATCGAGGTTATCAATGTCAACATAATCGTATCCTAAACCAAGATCGTTGAGTAGTTTTTTTGTCATTTTGCACCAGATGCATGTACTCAAAGCATACAGGGATAGTTTTGTCCTCTCGTTACCGTCAATATGTTTCATTATCATAATCACCTTCCTGATTTGAATAGACTTGATCAGTTAATCATACGTCAAAATTTGCACTATATGTTAAACATTTTTATTATAACACTTTTTACTTTTATTAGCGCCCTTGATCTTACAAAAAGGTTTTTTTTAATTTTCTTTATATTAAATTGTGAGTTGTTGAGTTGCGAGAATCTGTATGATGTTTTAAGCTCTTTAATTATAAGGTTATTACATCATTATGAAGAAGTAGATCAAGTATCTCGTCCATTGAAGAAGGTTTTCCCACAATTGTATCTGAGATGCACAGATTGTTTAGACAAAGTTTTCCAGCGAGTATCTGAACGCCTTTTTTTTCGAGTGTCTTCAAGCGGGGAAAAGCTGGTGAACCTTCTACTAAAAGCATTACAGACGTGTTCAAGAAAATCATGGCCTTAGGTCTGTCATCCCTTTCTATAAGGGCGTCGAGCAGGGTTATAGTGATTTCAAAACCAAGTGTATCATCTCCTCTGCCTACATATTCCGAGTTGAATACAATAACTTTGTCTTTTGTTTTGTTCATAATGCACCTTTCTTTGCTTAAATTTTTAACATAAACCTATCATTTGAGAGTCCAAATACACATTTTAATGCCACTCCCATTCTATAAAGGGCTTTTTTATGTCCACCATGGCATTCACTATTAGTTCTACAAGGCCACCGTAGAATATGTTGCATCTTTCAAACACATTGTAATATGCAAAAAGGTCTCTTATCTGGCCCTTGCAATTGGAACAGGGTGCACACACATACTTTTTTGTTTCCGGTGAAATCACACTCTGAAATACTTCAAGGATCTGTTTTAGCTTTAACCTGCCCGATACTGCACTTCTCCAGTCAGGAAAATTCATAGACTGCATGATAGCGAATCCACTACCGCCACCGCAGCAATAATTCTCAACCCCATGGGGTTCCATCTCCCTAAAATCAGGGCATATATTTCTCATTATCTGTCGCTGTGGTTCAACAATGCCCATGAGCCTTACCATATTGCAGGGGTCATGGAGTGTTACAGGAAAATTGTTACGGGATGGATCAAGTTTGATCTTCCCATTACAT
>MWEV01000252.1 GCA_002071245.1 Deltaproteobacteria bacterium ADurb.Bin026 | reverse complement strand
CTGCCCGAAAGCTGGACATGTCCCATATGCGGTGTACCAAAAAGTGAGTTTGAAAAAGAAGCTTGATTAAAAAATAGAAAACGGAGGATTTTGTGGTACATACCTTGCGAGAGACACAACTTACAGGAATAGGTCTACCAAGACGCGGAAAGGTGAGGGATATCTACGATTTAGGTGATAAGCTCCTAATAGTTGCAACGGACAGGATATCTGCTTTCGATGTAGTACTGCCTGCGGGCATCCCCGACAAAGGCAAGGTGCTGACAAGGCTTTCCCTATATTGGTTTGAGCAGATGAGCGATATAATAAAAAATCACCTTTTAGAGCATGACGTTGGAAGGTATCCTGAGCCGCTAAGACAGTATAGTGAGTTTCTCGAAGGAAGGAGCATGTTGGTTAAGAAGGCCAAGGTCGTACCGGTTGAATGCGTAGTAAGGGGATATCTTTCCGGTTCCGGTTGGAAGGATTATAAAGAAACGGGTAAAATCTGCGGTATTTTCCTTAAGCCTGGCCTTGTCGAATCAGAGAAACTCGAGACACCTATTTTTACGCCAACCACAAAGGCTGAGGAAGGACATGATATGAATATAAGCCTTGATGAGCTTGAATTCTCGGTTGGCTATGAGCTTGCCTCGAGGCTTAAAAACCTCTCCATCGCCATCTACGAAAAGGCATGTGCTATTGCAGAAAAAAAGGGTATCATCATTGCGGATACAAAGTTTGAGTTCGGTATTTTTGACGAAGACATCATCCTGATTGATGAGGTACTGACTCCAGATTCTTCGAGGTTCTGGTCTATGGAGGGTTACAAACCAGGTATGCCGCAGGATAGCTATGATAAACAGATTGTACGTGATTATCTAAATACCCTTGACTGGGACAAAACCTATCCAGGTCCGCAATTGCCTGAAGCTGTCATCGATAAGACCCGTGCACGCTATATTGAGATACTTGAAATACTGACAGAAAGAGGCCTATAACGTCTCTACTTCAATTTCAGTACTTCACTAAATCGGCAAAAAATATAACCAACTGGGGGAAGACCTCTACCAGTACCATTGTCAATATGTACGAGGGGATAAACCATATAACCCCTCGAAAAACCGTTGATAGTGGTATATCCTTTGCCATGCCTGATACGATATACGCACTTATACCGACAGGCGGCGTGATTGCCCCCATGGTTGTCACAATCGTTATAACAACACCAAACCAGATAGGGTCATAACCCATCTGAATGGCAACCGGATAGAAAATGGGCACCGTAATAAGTAGAAATGCAAGCGCATCCATAACACAGCCTCCTATGATGTATATTATGAGCATCGCCCACAATATCATCCAGGAGGGCACGGGAAGACCTGCCACCCATTCGGCAGCGACAAAAGGAAGACGCGTTACTGCAAGAAAACGGCCGAAGATGATAGCGCCTGCAACAAGCATAAATATCATGCAGGATATCCGTAACGTATCAATAACAGAGCCTAAAAACCCCTTCCATGTGAGTTTTCTCCGCGCAAGGCTTATCAGTATAGCCACCACAGAACCGGCAGCGCCAGCTTCTGATGGTGTAAACAGTCCCGCATAAAGACTAAACATGATAATACCGAAGAGTACCAGCATATCGAGCGCATCAGGAAGGGCTCTAATCTTTTCCCACATTGTAAAGCTTGGTCCTTTTGGTCCCCACGCCGGGTGTATTAAACACATGACATATACAGTTACGACCATAATCAACGAAAGTATAATACCGGGAACGAAACTGCCGAAGAAGAGTTTACCGATCGATTGACCAGTGTAGATCCCATACACAACGAGAACAACGCTTGGTGGTATTACAACGCCAAGGGTTGAACCTGCAGCAATTGAGCCTGATGTTAATATATGGTCGTATTTATATTTTCTCATTTCAGGTAATGCAACGACAGTCATTGTGGCTGCAGTAGCAGTATTTGATCCGCATATTGCTGCAAATCCCGCACAGGCGATAATTGTCGTAGTTGCCAGTCCACCTCTTATCTTGCCGAACCATTTATACGCTGCATTGTATAAGCGTTCGTTCACCTGGGAATAGAAACATATCTGTCCCATAAGGATAAACATAGGTATAACCGTAAGCCCGTATGAGGAAAATGTGTTCCAGAGGTCATTTCCAATCATCCCGAGTGCTGCATCCCAGGATATTGTATAGACAATCCCCAAAAAACCCATGAGCGCCATTACATACCCGACTGGCATCTTGAGCAAAAGCATAACGGCGAGCATGAGGAGAATACCGTATACTCCGGTCATAGGTGTTATCATTTTTGACCCCCTTTACCGGAAAGCACCCTCAAAAGATCAACAAAAAGACAGAACGACAACATGGCAAACCCGAGAAAAAGACAGTATATGAAAGGGTGATATATGATTTTGAGCGTTTCGGACACCTCACCAGCCTTCCCTATCTTTATGCCCCACCTTAAAACCTCCCTGGCAACTATGATAAAGAATACGGTATTGACGAGATAGTTTAGAATGTCGAGGAACTTGTTTGTTTTTTTTGAAAATTTGTCTGTAAAGATCGTAACTATGATCTGGTCCTTACGCATTTGGGTATATCCTAACGCAAATCCAGTTGCCACAGCTCCAAAGAATCCGATAAGCTCATATGAGCCGTTAATGGGCACATATATTATCCTCAGAAGCATATTTGCCGCCGCAATGCCTGTCAGAGCAATAACGGCAATACCGCTGAAAACGGCAAGCAGCCTATTCAAGTGGCCACTTAGCTTTATAAGAAAACCCATAAAAACCCCCGTAGAACAATTTGTTGTCTTAAATCGGGCAAGGGATATCCAAAAGACAACATCTGGACACCCCTTGTTGGTTAGATTTTTGTCTATTTATACTTTTTTTCGTATTTTTCTTTTAAGGCAAAGACATCCTGGACAATCTTGTCGCCAGGTATACCCTGAGCATTGACCTTCTTGATATATTCATCAATCATAGGTTTAACAAGGGTTCTGATCTCTGCGATATCCTTGTCGGGCAATTTCAGAAGCTGATGTTTATATTTTTCTTTTGACCATTTGAGTGACTCCTGGACATGGTTATCGACATATGTGCCTGTCCATTCGGCCTGCTCTCTTCTCATGTCATCGAACACCTTTTTGACGTCTGCCGGGAGAGAATTCCACTTCTCATTGTTCATCACGACCGCAAAAGAAACAACAAAGAGGTTCGCCTCTGTTGCATAAGGCAGGTAGGCAGCAAAATTAAAGTCTTTGAGAATCTCCATAGATGATACATTACCCTTGACCACACCCTTCTGTATGGCCTCTGGCGCCTCTGATTGTGGCATACCTACTGGCGTTGCGCCCAAACGTTTTAAAACAGCGGCTCCTGTTCCAGATGCCCTGAGTTCCATGCCTTTTAAGTCAGACAAAGACTTCACCGGTGTCTTTGTCATCAAGTCTGCAGGCGGGCAGGTAAATAGGGTTAACATCTTGACCTTCTCAAATTCTTTTGGCTTATACTTTTCAATGAGGTCAAAGAGTGCAAGGCTCGCTGCTCGGGCACTGTTGAATCCTATGGGCAAGTCAATAGCTTCAGAAACAGGAAAACGGCCAGGCTGGTAACTCATAGCGAAGTTACCAATATCTGCTGTACCTGCAATTACCCCGTCGAAGATATTCTTTGCAGGGAGTAGGGTTCCCCCCGGAAAGGTCTGCACCTTCACCTTTCCATTGGTTCTCTTCTCCACCTCTTTAGCCCATCTTTCCATCTGTACACATGGGAATGTGGTCGCCGGAGGAAAATTCGCATATTTCAGTGTTATCGTTTGACTGTATGAGTACTGAGGAATAACAACATTTAAACTAAACAAAAAGACAACGACACTAAAAAACAAAAACATTTTTTTGATACCCATAAAACACCCCCAATTTTTTTGCTTTGATGCCTTTTTTATTGTGTATACCTTAATATCACCCCCTTTTTAAAAGGGTTTCCCGAACAGATAATTTTGTATACTGTATCCAAATTAATAACTATGTTACACGTTCTACTTTATAGACAATATTTTGTCAAGAAATATTTAGAAAACATAATTATTCAGTATCAAAGCATTGTTTAATAAAAATATTGTATTTTTTTTAGCACATTATGTTAGTTGAGTCAAGGGATATCTCATTGATAATAATTGGTATTGCAGATTTATTCGCTACTACAACTTTTGAATATTTGAAATTATCTCTTCGGCAACCCTATAGGCCTCCATGAGACTTGTCGGGTCTGCAATGCCTTTTCCTGCAATATCGTACCCTGTACCATGGCCAGGGGACACCCTCACAAAGGGTAACCCAAGTGTTATATTAATTGTTCTTGCAAAATCTGTGGTTTTAACGGGGATAAGCCCCTGGTCGTGGTACATTGCAACAAATGCATCACAATCAGTCCTGTGAAACAGCGTGTCCGCTGGAAAAGGTCCTTCCACGTCTACGCTATTGTTTTGTGCCCTTTTTATTGCCTCATCTATCATTGTCTCTTCGTGTCCCATAATGCCATCCTCGCCTGCGTGAGGATTAAGGCCACACACCTTCAGATGCGGTTTTTCCAACCCGAAGTATCTTTTTATATAATCGCTTGTTATGGTTATGGTTTTAAGTATCTTTTCAACCGAGATAGACCCGGGCACATCCTTTAGTGGGATATGTATTGTTACAAGTGATACGCGCATGTCTTTATTTGCCATCATCATAACATAATCATTAACACCGCCATGGTGAGCAAGCAGTTCCGTGTGCCCCACAAACTCTATCCCTGCTGAATTTATCGATTTTTTATTTATAGGACATGTCACGATTGCAGAAACCTCTCCTGCAAAAAGTAGTTTTAAAGCCTCCATTATGTACCTGTAAGACGCCTCTCCATACTCCACTTTGCTTATGCCAAAACTAACCTTTTTAAGTATACCGAGGTCAACAAACTCGGCATTGTTTTTTAGAATCTTTTTTAGATTATCTTGTTGTGGTTTATCGCCATCCGACAAAATATGAGAAACCGCTTCAATAACCTTCCAGTCACCCACAATCACAGGGATGCTCCTTCTGCTTATATTGGGCAGTGATTTTAGGATAATTTCTGCACCAATCCCAGACGGGTCCCCCATGGTAATGGCGATCTTTTTCAGATTTTTACCTCGATGTACGAAGATTGTTTTAATTTTTCCATATACTCTTTATATCTTTTTTCCGATTCTTCAGCGATGATCCGTTCGTGTATCTTTCCCTTGATCTCGTCGAATGGCATCGTATCACCCTTTTTTATATCTGAAAGTAGGATTATATGAAATCCGTAAGGGGTGTTAAGTATCTGACTGTAACTGTTCGGCATGAGCGTTCCAACTACCTCTTTAAGGCCTGGTACGAGTTCACCCTTTTTAACATAACCAATATCCCCACCATGAGGTGCGGAAGGGTCCTCAGAAAACTCCTTGGCAACATCTGAAAACAAAGCACCGCCCTTTAACAGATTATAGGCTTCGGATATCTTTTTTTCTGCATCTGGGGTCTTTCTCGCAATAAAGATCTGCCGGAGTCCGTATTCTTCATCCTTAAAATCATCAACATGCTTGTCATAGTACTCTTTGATCGTCTTCTCTGTAACGATAACATCGGGTGATATGACTTGCGCCATCACCCTGCCCCTTAACGTATTTGCCTTTATACCTTCGTAGAAATCCTTAAAATTAATGCCCTCTTCTTTGAGTTTGCCCTTCAATTGTTCGTCATCTATGAGATATTGTTTTTTGATGTTTTCAATTATATTATCCACCTCTTTGTCTGATACGCTGATCTTCAACTTGCGAGCCTGTTGTTTTATGAGGATACCATCAATGAGGGCAGAGATTTTGTCCCTAAGTTGGACATTTCTAAAATATTCATTCACAGAGACATACTTACCTTTTGTCTCTACCTGAACGTATTTTTCTGCCTCTTTCAAGGTCAAGACATCATCGTTCACAATGGCAATAATCCTATCGACTATCTCGCACAGGGCATTGCCTGTAAAACACAACAGAAAAACGATTAAAGATGCTGAAAAAAAACGCTTCATTTCTTTGGCTGTGGTGTTGTTCCCTTGGTTTCAGGCTTTTCCTGTTTCTCCATCTTCTCAGGCTTGTCAGGAGTACCTGTTTTGTCTGGGGCAACCGCCTTGTCCTCTTTCAGAAGTTCTTCGTTTATAGTTATTTTTGCAGATTTCTTCAGATTATCAATATATTTTTCGAGTAATTCAGATTGCTTTTCCTGCAAAATCTTCTGCCTGATGAAATCTTTAACCTCATCGACAGGCACATAGGAAGGTGGTTTCACCCCTTCAAGCCTGATGATATGGTATCCAAATTTTGTTTGTACGATCCCGCTTTTCTCGCCAACCTTTTTAAGTTTGAATGCCGCCGACTCGTATTCAGGGACAAGGGATCCTTTGGGGTGGAAACCTATTTCTCCTCCTGTTGCAACGGCATTAGGATCTATGGAATATCCCTTTGCAAGCTCAACAAAGTCTTCACCTTTATTTAGACGCGTCTGGATCTGCTTCGCCTCTTCCTCCGTTTTCAATAGGATATGACGTGTATTGATCTCGCGCTCCCTCTTGAAGTTTTCTTTGTTCTTGTCATAATAACCCTTTACATCCTCATCGGTAATCTTTGCGTCGGCTGTTATCTTCTTCTTCAACAAAGATTCTATGATCAATTGATCTCTTATATCGGTGAGTCTTTCCTGAAACTCTTTATCGCTGTCGATCTTTTCTTTTTCAGCCTCTTTCAGGAGTAATTTCTTTACAATGAGTTTGTCCAGATAATTCTTCTTTCCGCTCTGTGTTGCAACATGCATTTTCATGTTCACGGGGATCCTGTC
>MWEV01000251.1 GCA_002071245.1 Deltaproteobacteria bacterium ADurb.Bin026 | reverse complement strand
GGTAAAAAAATTTGAATCTCTTTGTTCTTATTTATCCCTTGCTTGTTATATGTTTATGGGTTGGAGGACGGACGAGGATTTTCAAATATGTCTGATTAAATTAACGCCTCCATGCAAGGCGTTTTTCAAGCCAGCGGGAAAGGCTCGTAAAGGCATAACAGATTATGAAATAGATTACTGCAATAAAGAAAAATATCTCTGTAGGATAAATTATTGTCCTATTGTTTATCTGGGTTGCGACGTGGGTCAATTCTGATACACCCACGATGAAGGCAAGAGATGTATCCTTAATCATTGAGACAAACTGATTTACAAAAGAGGGTATCATATTGCGCAATCCCTGTGGCAGAACAATATAAACCATCACCTGCCACATGGGCAGTCCAGTTGAAAGGCCTGCCTCTGTCTGTCCCTTTGGTATCCCCTCCACGCCTGCCTTTACAATCTGGGACATGTAGGCTGATGTAAATAGCGTCAAGGCCATTATAACAGTCCAGCTCTCTGAAACAGTTCTTCCCATAAAGGCTGGCAAAAGGAAGTACATCCAGAATATAACCATAAGCAAGGGCATGCCCCTAATAATATTTAAGAGTGCCATAGAACAGTATTTTATAATCCTGTTGTGCGATATACTCATAAGCCCAAGAATAAGGCCACCGAAAAAGGAAAGTATGCACGAGATAACAGCGAGATAAAGTGTTAAGGCAATGCCGCCCAAAGTGCCGTGTGGAAAACGGCCAATAAAAAAATACACTATATTTGTCAAGATAACTGTAAAATCAAATCCAGTATCCATATCAATGTGCCTTCATCGGACTTAATATTTTTTTGCTGTAAAGTGTAACCAAACCAGTAATTATAAGAGAAATGACGACATATATCAGGGTGGCTGCTGTAAATGCCTCAAAGCCTTTGAACGTATAACTTTCGACCTGTCGTGCCTGATAGGTTAGCTCCATAACCCCGATTGTCATAGCAAGTGAAGAGTTTTTTGTAAGATTCAGAAATTGATTTATGAGCGGCGGGATTGTAAGTCTGATCGCCTGCGGCAGTATGATATACTGCATTGAACGTAAATATGAAAATCCAGAGCTGCGTGCCGCCTCCATCTGTTCTTTTGGTATGGAGCGAACACCTGAACGTATATCTTCTGCTATGAACGCAGAGGTGTATATTGTAAGTGCTATTACTGCGGCAGCAAATTCGAAATTTGTATTATTAAGCCAGTCATTAAATGCTTTTGGCAAAATCTTGTAAGAACCGAAATACCAGAAAAATATTTGCACAAGAAGAGGTGTGTTACGAAAAAATTCCAAATACCCATGTGCAAGCCACCTGATTGGTGCTATATGGCTCATACGCATCACGGCGATGAGTAGGCCGAGGAAAAATGATAAAACTATGGATAAAAGAGATAGCTCAAAGGTAACCTTAATACCTGACAACAGCCACTCGGCATATTGTCCCGACGTGACAACCGTCCAATCGAATTGATACTTAAACACTGAAAAACAACCCCTAAAAAAGATTGAGGGACCAAGGGTTCAAAAGGCCGAGTGAATTTTACTCGAACACTCGAACCCTCGAACCCGAATCCGACCTTATTTACCGTCTGTAATCTTAAACGAGCCCCTCTTCAGCGGTGTCGTTGAGCCCGGGCCAAACCACTTGTCGAATATCTTCTTTGCTTCTCCGCTTTTTTCCATTTCAACAAGGGTTTTATTTACAAAATCAAGGAAGTTTTTTTCGCCTTTGCGTATGCCAAGGCCATATGGTTCATCTGAAATCTGAATATCGGGGATCTCGAACTGTTCTTTGTTTGGTGCCTTTCCAAGGATATTTGCCAAAATTGACTCATCTGTTGTCACAGCAAATACCTTGCCCTGTTGTAGTGCAAGAAATGCCTGCGGATAATCATCAAAAGAGAGTATGGTTGCCTTTGGTAATGCCTTTTTTGCATTCTGTTCAGAGGTTGAACCCTTGGCTGTTCCTATCCTTTTACCGTCGAGATCTGCAATGCTTTTTACCGTAGCTTTCTTAACAAGAAACTTCTGTCCAGTGAAAAAGTATGTGTTGCTAAAATCGATCTGTTTAGCCCTTTCAGCGGTTTTTGTCATCGTTGCAGCCGCTATGTCGATATTGCCTTCCATGAGTTGTGGCATACGGCTTGCCGATGTAACCGGCTTGAGTTCGAGTTTGACGCCAAGCTTTTTTGCGATTGCTTTAACGAAATCGACATCGTAACCAACGATCTCACGAGTTTTTTCATCTATGAATCCAAAGCCAGGGGTTGAATCCTTGACCCCAGCAACCATTACACCCTTCTTTTTAATCGTCTCCAGTGCATCTGCCGCAAAGAGCGAACCACACAATCCCATAACAAACAATATTACTAATATAATGACTCCTGACTTTTTCATTTGAAACCCTCCTTGATCAATATTTAGAGTTGGTTTTTCCTGTTTTCAGCATGGCTTCAACAGTTTTTCTTAACAATGTCTAACAGATGTCATTCTGTTAACTTAATGCATAGGTGAAAGTATTTCCTTTAAAAATTGTTTTGCCCTATCATGCTTAGGGTTTTTGAAAAATTCATCAGGTTTTGCCTCTTCGAGTATAATACCGTAGTCCATAAAGGCAACCCTGTGTGAAACCTCACTTGCAAAACCCATTTCATGTGTAACAACTATCATGGTCATGCCAGAACTTGCAAGATTCTGCATGACAAGTAGTACCTCACCTATCATTTCAGGGTCAAGTGCAGAAGTGGGCTCGTCAAAAAGCATGATCTTTGGTTTCATTGCAAGTGCACGTGCAATAGCTACCCTCTGTTGCTGACCTCCTGACAGTTGTGTGGGATAGGAGTGCACTTTATCAGCCAGTCCAACACGCTCAAGCAAAGACATAGCAACATCTTCGGCATCCTTTCTTGAAAGTCCACGTATTTTTATAGGCGCAAGTGTAATGTTTTTAAGAACAGAAAGGTGCGGATATAGATTAAACTGCTGGAACACAAAACCGATCTCGGCGCGTAGTTTATTGATATCCGTCTTAGGGTCAGAGAGATCCATCCCATCAATTATCAGTGTGCCCTTATCGATCGGTTCAAGCTTGTTTATGGTACGTATGAGTGTTGATTTGCCTGAGCCTGAGGGGCCGCAGATCACGAGTACCTCTCCGGGAGAAACATGGAGGTTGACGTCGTTTAAAACGTGGAGTTTTTTAAACCATTTATGAACACCTTGAAATTTTATCACGCGTTTCTTTTTTATCTCTTATAAATATTGTTAATATGTATAACAAAAATCGATACAACTATCTTATATACCAACTAATAATAAATAATCAATAATTATGAACGGGAAGGTTATGAAAGTTTTTTGTATAGCAGGCGGACTATACCATCAGATATTTCTTTTTTACTTCTTCGTTTGCTTCAAGTTCAGCGACCGTTCCCTCAAAGCGGATTCTGCCATTATCTATAACATATGCCCTGCTTATCATCCTAAGGGCAGACCGTACATTTTGTTCCGAAAGCAGAATGCTTATACCGATATCCTTCAGTTTTAGGATTTGATCTTCCAAATCACGTACGATAAGGGGTGCAAGTCCTTCCGTAGGTTCATCCAAAAGCAGAAGCTCAGGCTCTCCCATTAATGCCCTCGCAATGGTAAGCATCTGTTGTTCCCCGCCACTTAAATTTCCTGCCCTTCTTGAATTTATTTCATATAATGCAGGAAAAAGATCATATACCCTCTCCTTGCTCCATTTTTTTCCACTTCTGAAAACAATCTCGAGATTATCGTCTACGCTTAAATCGGCAAAAACCCTTCTGTCATCAGGTACATAACCGATACCCTTTCTAAAAAGACGAAAGGGTTTCTGTCCAGTTATGTCTTCACCTTTATATGTTATACGCCCTTTCTTGGGAGGGGTAAGACCCATAATGCTTCTCATCGTAGTGCTTTTACCAGCACCGTTCCTCCCCAGAAGACCAACAATTTCGCCTTTACTCACTGTGAGAGACACATCGAACAGGATATGGCTCAACCCATAATATGTATCTACTCCTTTCACATCAAGCATACGTCGCTTCCCCCCAGATAGGCGTTTTGCACAGCCTCATTGCAGCGCACCTCATTACATGAACCCTGAATAACGGTGCTACCCCTTACCATAACCATGATGCGATTTGCAATCCTGAATACAATCTCCATATCGTGTTCACAGAAGAGAATAGTCAAGCCCATGGTTTTCGAAAGTGTTTTGATGAGTTCGATACAGTGTGAGGTTTCTTCGGGAGCCATGCCTGCAGTAGGTTCGTCAAGTATAAGAAACTCTGGACTACCCCCAAGTGCCATTGCAATCTCCAGTACTTTACGGTCACCATGGGATAAAAAGGCCGTAATTCGCTCTTTTTTATTTATAAGTCCAACGTTTTCCAGTATAGTCTCCGTCTCTTTTACAACAAAACTTTTGGAAGGGCTGAAAAGATTCCATGTCTTTTTCTCTCTTGACAATATTGAAATCTGTACATTCTCAAAAACAGTAAGTCTTTGAAATACATTCACTATCTGAAAAGAGCGGGAGATATGTTTTCTGCAAATCTTATATGGAGGAAGCCCTGTTATATCTTCATTATTAAAAAGCACTCTGCCGGAATCAGGCTTGATTATACCAGTGATCAAGTTAAAAAGTGTTGTTTTGCCAGCGCCATTTGGACCTATAACCGCCACAATTTCGCCCTTTTCAACAGAAAGGTGTGCGTTATTAACCGCCTTGAAACCGTCGAATGATTTTGATATACCAACTACTTCTAACAATCATTACTCCTTTATTTCAGACCCCATAAAGACCTTTTTAAACCTTTCTTCAAAATAGCCGAGTATGCCGTTCGGTAGGAAAAAGATCACAAATATCATCAAAACACCAAGCACTAAAGCCCAGTAAACCGTGTAGGTGCTTACGAATGTTCTAAGCGCAACTATAACGCCAGCGCCGAGCATTGGCCCCATGAAGGAAAACCAACCGCCAAGCAGGCACATAATCAATATCTCGAGGGAAAGCGTCCAGAAAAGCATATCTGGAAATACTGTGTTATCAACCACAACAAAAAGCGAACCAGCAACACCAGCAAAAAAACCAGCTATAGTAAGGGCAAGAATCTGGTGCCTCTTTACATTTATCCCTATCATTTCGCTTCTTACGGGGTTGTCCCGTATACCCTGCAAGGCACTACCGAATGGGGAGTTTATGATTTTGAAGATTAAAAAGATGCACACTGCAGTGATGATCAATGTATAATAGTATGCGCCTATATATGATGAGAGCATCTCAGGAATGGGTATTCCGTGGATGCCATCA
Organism: Deltaproteobacteria bacterium ADurb.Bin026; assembly: GCA_002071245.1. Taxonomy (GTDB): domain Bacteria; phylum Desulfobacterota; class Syntrophorhabdia; order Syntrophorhabdales; family Syntrophorhabdaceae; genus MWEV01. The sequence goes on along the minus strand of MWEV01000251.1, from coordinate 2,340 downwards.
TCGCCACCCGTAAAAGAATACCAGCGGTATACTATAGCCCAGACAAGAGAACCAAGGGATATCTGTAGCATCCCAAAATAAAGCTTTGAAAGCCTGATGCATATAATGCCCAATATAAATCCAAGGGCAGAAGCCACAAGAGGTCCAACTATAAAAGCCAATATGGCAGGCATAGCTGTCTTTGTAAGCATAAGCGCTGTACCGTATGCGCCAACCCCATAAAAAACTGCATGGTGAAACTGAAAGATACCGCCATAACCGAGAACGATATTCAGACTCGTGGCAAGAAGACCATAAAGTAGAATTATTGACAAGAGGTAAACATAAAAACGCGGTAAAAAAACGGGAAACAGAAGAAGCAGGATGATACCTGCAATCAGAAAAAGAAGGGTATTCTTTCTCATTTATGCTCCATTACCATGTCGATTTGAGAAGCCCTGTTGGCCTGAACAACAACACAACAACAACTGCAAGATATGGAAAGACAATTCCGAATTGAGGCCACACAAGGATTCCGAGTGATTGGGTTATGCCAAATATCAAAGCACCGAGCATCGCACCCCATATGTTTCCCAGCCCACCCATTATAACTATTAAAAAGGCCTCTATTATGAGATTATGGTCCATGCCGAGCGTTACGCTTACAGTAGGTGCAACAAGAACGCCCCCAAGCCCAGCAAGAAGGCAACCAATCACAAAGACAATGGCAAACACCCAACTCACATTGATGCCAACAGCTCCAACCATTTCTCTGTCAACAGCCGCAGCACGTGCTATTTTGCCTATTTTTGTTTTATTTGTCAGAAGCCATAACAGGACAGCAACAACAGGGCCGGCAACAAGAAGAAATATGTTGTATATGGGGAACGGAAGACCACCGAATAGGGGAACAAAACCTTGAAAAATGGCTGGTACAGGTACAGATTTGTACTCACCTCCCCAAACGAGCTTAACAAGGTCGCCGAAAACTAAGGAAAACGCAAATGTAAGTAAAAGCAACATAAGGTGCTCACGTTCATAGAGGAATTGAAACATACCCCTTTCCGCGATAAGGCTTATAAGCGCCACGAATAAAGGCGCGATGATTAATGCCATCCAAAAGGCGGCCTGGCCTTCGCCGAAGATCTTTGTCACGGTGAAGGCTGTGAAAGCTCCTATCATGTAGAGCGAACCGTGTGCTACATTTGGGATTCTCAAAACGCCGAGGATGAGGCTAAGGCCTGAGGCAACAATGAAGAGTATCGTTGTTCGACTCAGGCCTACAAAAATCTGTGATAATATACCAGGTGGTATCAAAGAATAGATAATATCCAATGTTATATGCCCCTACTCGTGGGTCGGTTATTTGCGAAGCATCTTAACCTCTTCACAGGTGGGCATGTAATCTTTTGCTCCTATCACCTGTATATCGCTGGCTACAAGAAAATCATATTTCGGGCTCTTTTTTGTCACTCCAAAATACATAGGAAGCTCAAGCTGGTGGTCACAGCCTCTTATTGTCAGCGAACCCACAGGGCTATCGATAGACATATCTTCAAGTGCTTTTATAAGGGCTTCGGTATTGATCTTGCCTGCCTTCTTATATCCTTCGGCTATAAACATGGCTGTCATATAGCCGGAGAGTGCCCCGATCCTTGGCTCCCTGTTGTACGCCTTTTTAAATTCATCGACAAACGCCTTGTTAGCAGGGGTATCAGGGTAATAGAAAAAGTAGTTGGCGGTTCCGTATACACCTTCAGGCGCATTTTGTCCTTGTGGCTTTAAAACGGAAAGCTCTATTGCTGTATGCTGATAAAATGGTATTTTTTGGCTTAAGCCCGTTGCCTTTGCTGCCTTCTGGAAATTGACCATGCCTGAACCGCCAGTGGCAACAATAATGAAATCAGGTTTTGCAGCAAGAATCTGTGTGATGTAAGGAGTAAAATCAGCCTCTCCGACCTTCCACCATGATTCTCCCACTTTCTGTGCCTTGGGGTTTAGTTTTTTGAGGTTATTCCATACGTTGTCTGCAATGGCGTGACCGTATTCGTAATCATCACCAGCAATCCAATATTTTACAAATGGCTTTTTTGCAAGTGCGATAGCTGCAGCCCTTCCGGCCATTGCGGTATTTTCGTTCATGTTGAATATATACTGATGTCCTTTTTCGCCAATAATCTTATCGCTCTTTGCAAACGTTACGAAAAACGGTATCTTTTCTTTTTTCACAAAATCTGATATGGCAAGTGTTGTGGCGCTATTTATCGTACCCATCAAGATATCGGCCTTTTCCTTCAGAACAAGCTCTTTCGCCATGGCAAGACCGATATCCGGTTTAAATTTTTCATCTCTTGTCGCATA
>MWEV01000250.1 GCA_002071245.1 Deltaproteobacteria bacterium ADurb.Bin026 | reverse complement strand
ATGGCAAAAACATAAATATAACCAGAACGAAGGTAGTGATTGTATTGAAAGTCCTCATTCAGAAAGGAAAATTAACAGAAAAATGCATTATTGTAAAGGTAAAAAGTCACGGCGCTTTCTAACAAAATATTTGAATATATGCACATTACAACGTATAATTCAGCATGCACAAGGTTTATCTTGTCGGTGCAGGACCAGGTGATATAGGCCTCATAACATTATGGGGATTAGAGCTTATACAAAGGGCAGATGTAATCATATATGACCATCTGGTTAACAGGCATCTTTTGGATTATTCAAAACACAAAGCTGAACGTATATATGTGGGAAAACAGGCATCGCAGCATGAACTACCCCAACAGGAAATAAATAAACTCATTGTAGATAAGTCGAAAGAAAATAATATTGTTGTCAGACTAAAGGGCGGGGATCCTTTTATCTTTGGAAGAGGAGGCGAAGAGGCTGAGTTTTTATTTGAAAACGGGATAGCATTTGAAATCGTCCCGGGTATAACTTCTGCAATATCTGCACCTGCCTATGCAGGTATACCGCTAACGCACAGACTTTATGCATCAACGGTTGCGTTCATAACAGGTCACGAAGACAACACAAAGGAAAAATCGGCAATCAAATGGGATGAAATAGCAAAAGGGCCTGATACGCTCGTGTTTCTTATGGGCATAAAAAACATCAAAAAAATAAAAGATAATCTAATAAAAGGTGGCAGAAACCCACAGACACCAGCTTGCATCATCCAATGGGGCACCCTTCCCCAGCAAAAAGTTGTAACAGGGCAACTGTCTGATATAGATTTAATCGCAAAACTCAATAAAATAAAGCCACCTGCGATAATTATAGTTGGTGATGTAATTAAAATGAGGGATAGATTAAAATGGTTTGAAAAAAGACCGCTTTTCGGAAAAAAGGTCGCAATAACAAGGCCACTCCACCAATCAAAAAGACTCAGTAACCTTCTTTCAGAAAAAGGTGCAAATATTATATATCTTCCCACAATCGAAATCATGCCGATAGAACCAAACAATGCGCTAACAGAAGCCATCAGAAGTATTGATAGATATGACTTTATTGTCTTCACCAGCGTTAACAGCGTTTCGATCTTCATTGAAAATCTTTTTGGCATCGGTATGGATATCAGGGCATTACACAACACGAAGATTATCCCTATAGGCGAGGCAACTGCAAGACTGCTCAGATCCAACGGCATTATACCTGACTTCCTCCCTGAAAGATTTGTCTCAGAGGGTATAATAGACATTCTAAGGGGTATGAACATTAGAAATAAAAGATTTCTTCTTCCAAGGGCAGCACAGGCAAGGGATATTATTTCTGATTATATCAAGAGCGAGGAAGGGATATGCGATACCATACCCTTATATAAAACCGTGTTACCGGCATCAATACTCCCAATAGATGAAAGGTTTGATATCATAACATTTACAAGTTCTTCAACGGTAAACAACTTTATTGAATTATACGGAAAAGATGCCCTCAATGAAAGCATAGTGGCTTCAATAGGTCCCGTCACAACCGATACACTGAAAAAACATAACGTTGGTGTACATGTTGAAGCAAAAAGATACGATATAGAGGGTCTGATTGATGCAATAGAAGGTTATTTTAAAAAATGAGCGAAGGCAAAAAGGAGCGAAGCATGTACACAACACGCATTTACTATCAAGACACTGACGCCGGAGGTGTCGTTTATTTTGCCAATTATCTGAAATTTTTCGAGAAATCCTGGTTCGAATACCTTTTCTCGATCGGCATTTCTATTCCTGAATGGGAAAGGCAGGATACATACATTATAATCAGAAATGTAACCCTCGAACTGCTCGAAAAACTCAGATACGGAGATATCATCCAGGTAATCACATCGATAACAGAGGTCAGAAACGCCTACTTTATCCTGTCCCACACCGTAAACAAAGACGGTAAAACAATCACAAAAGGCGAAACCAAGATGGTTTGCATCAATGGAAAAGGCAAGCCAAAACGCATACCAGAGGAATTCAAAGAACATTTGCTTGCCAATACAGCACCAGTCTCTCGTCAACCCCTTTAAAGCGTTCTCCCTCTTCTATCGCTTTGTCGCATTTCGATGTCCGATATGCGCTATTATTAATAGCCTTTTAGGCTATTGCTTTCCCCTTAACGCCTCCCAGCTTTTGAGTATCTGCAATCCCATTGCAAGTTGAAAATCTTCTTCTTTTGAGACCTTATCATTCTCTATCTTAATGGGCAGTTTTTCACCTTTTTCCTGTTTTTCAGGTTTTTCAGTTTTATCAGTTTTATCAGTTTTATTGAACTCAATGTGTTTATCAAGATCCTTTTCCTTCAGCACCATACCCCTTTCTTTACCCCTAATAATATTACTATCAACGGCGATATCAGGGGTTATACCTTCAGCCTGGATAGAACGCCCCTTTGGTGTGTAATACTTTGCAGTAGTTAACCTTACGGCAGAACCGTCACCGAGTGGAAATATCGTCTGAACGGAGCCTTTGCCAAATGTCTTTGCACCTACCACAATAGCCCTTTTATAATCCTGCAGGGCTCCGGCAACAATCTCGGATGCACTTGCACTTCCCTCATTAACCAGAACAACAAGGGGACCGATATAATCACCTTTCTTTTGAGCAAAAAATTTCATGTCATTCTTTTCTTTTTTCTTGCCTTCGATTGACACGATGAGACCATCGGTAAGAAATTTATCAGATATTTCAACTGCCTGTTCAAGCAAACCCCCGGGGTTGTTTCTCATATCAAGCAAAAGACCTCTCAGTTGCTTACCATTATTCTTTTGTATCAGATCTTTTATAGCATTATCAAAATCCTTTGATGTCTTTTCCTGGAATTGTACAATTCTTATATATCCATAACCATCTTCGAGCATCCTATATTTTATGCTCTTAACAACAATCACATCCCTAACCACCTTGAACTCCTGGGGAACCGTAAAGCCTTCCCTCATAATCGTCAGAGAAACCGGTTTGCCTTTAGTTCCACGAATCATCTTGACTATATCTATAAGACTCATATTTTTTGTGGTTTTTCCATCAATTCTTACAATATGATCGCCTGCTTTTATACCTGCTTTATATGCAGGGGTATCTTCGATGGGTGTAATTACCAACGGAAAACCATCCTTTACTGTAATCTCAATACCAATGCCTCCAAATTCACCCTTTGTTTCCGTTTGCATGTCTTTGTACATGTCTGGGGTCATAAACGATGAATGCGGGTCGAGCGACTCCAGAATCCCTTTTATGGCAGAATATACCATTTCTTTGTCTTTGACATCATCGACATAATTTTTCTTTACAAGATCTATAACATCAGAAAACGTCTTTAGGTATTCATATATCTCTTTGCTGTCACCACCTGAGTACACCTTCTTTCCCTGTGCTCCCATAAGGAATCCAAGGACAAAAACAACAACAAGAAAAAAACTTAGAGACAGCTTATATTTTTTGCTCATATAAAAAATCCTCCCAAAGGATAATACTATACTATGTATAAAATTTCAATGTACTATAAAAAACGATAT
>MWEV01000249.1 GCA_002071245.1 Deltaproteobacteria bacterium ADurb.Bin026 | reverse complement strand
GCAGGTTACAACAACCACGCCTTCGGGAAGGGATACGGTATTGGCGGGCCATCCTGTCAGGGTTTGTGAGGTTTTTTCAATGCTTGAAGGGACTTCATTTCTTGAACGTGTCGCAGTTAACAAGCCATCCGCTATTATCAAAGCAAAAAAGGCAATATCAAAGGCATTCCAACATCAATTGGATAAAACCGGTTTTTCGCTAGTTGAGATACTATCCCCATGCCCTACAAACTGGAAGATGAATTCCATTGATGCCTGTAAATGGGTTGATGAGGTCATGTGTAAAAATTTTCCTATTGGAGTAGTCAAAGAGGTAAAATGCTGACCAAAACAATATTTTCAGGATTTGGCGGACAGGGTGTTCTTTCGATTGGTTTTACCGTAGCGAATGCTGCAATGTATGAGGGTAAATATGTTACATATCTGCCTTCTTACGGTGTTGAAGTGAGGGGTGGTACGGCTAACTGTACTGTAGTTGTATCGGATGAGGAGATCGCATCTCCTGTTGCATCAGACCCTGAATTTATCGTTGCAATGAATCAACCCTCTTTTGTCAGATTCCAAAGTATACTCCAGTCTGGAGGTCTTCTATGTGTGAACTCATCGATTGTTGATGTAACATCTGCAAGAAGCGATATAGAGGTATTATCGGTTCCTACTAGCGAACTCGCAGAAAAGCTTGGCACAATCAAGGTTGCAAACATGGTCATGCTAGGGGCATTCATAAAGGCGAGCGATATTATCTCTTATGATTTTTTGATAAAAAATCTTACCGAGATACTCGGTGAAGGTAAATCCAAACTGATAAAATTAAATAAAGATGCCCTCGAGATTGGGTATAACTACGTTTAGGAGAAAAAACACATGCTTGTAACACAGATTTCGGTAAGTCTGGAAAATGTACCAGGGGCATTGATGAACATAAGTGAGATACTTGGCAGAGAAGGGGTTAATATTCGTGCGATCTCCGTTGCAGATACTTCGGATATAAGTACCGTCAGGTTTGTAGTCGATGACCCTGCAAAGGCAATCAATATACTAAAAGGTAATGGTTATGCCCCGAGAGAGACGCAGGTGCTTGCTGTTGAAACACCTGATCACCCTGGTGGTTTGATAGCTGTATTAAAACCACTCAGAAGTTCCGGCATTAATGTCCATTATCTCTATCCACATTTGGGAAGGATAAGCAATAACGCAATTGTTATTCTTGGCGTAGACAATACGGAAGAGGCACAGAAGGTTTTACAGCAAAATTGGGTTCGTACCCTTGGTAAAGAGGTTTACAGCATCTGATAGGGATTTATAAGTGAACGCTAAGGATGCCGTGGAAATGATTGGAACTATTCCAGAAAGCTTTCCAGACGTTTTCTTCTTGATGGGTGTTTGAGCTTTCTCAATGCCTTTGCCTCTATTTGGCGTATCCTTTCTCTTGTGAGACCAAACACCTCTCCTACCTCTTCAAGCGTATAGTCTGTTTTTTCGCCTATACCAAGCCTCATCCTGATAACCTTTTCCTCTCTTGGTGTCAGGGTTGAAAGCACTTTATCAATTTCTTCCTTGAGAGTTATACCCACCAGTTCCATGAAGGGGGAAGGAGATTTTGGGTCTGCAATAAAATCTCCGAGTTTTGACTCATCATCGCCTATGGGTGTTTCAATAGAGATGGGTTCGTTTGAAACCTTCATGATCTTCCTTACCTTCTCCAGTGGAAGGCCTGCCTTTTCTGAAATCTCGTCAAGATTTGGCTCTCTGCCCAATTCCTGAAAGAGAGATATGGTTACCTTTGTGATTTTGTTCATTGTTTCAAGTACATGAACCGGCACCCTTATTGTTCTAGCGTAATCGGCTATTGCCCTTGTTATGGCCTGCCTTATCCACCACGTTGAGTAAGTTGAAAATTTATAACCTTTCTGGTAGTCGTATTTTTCGGCAGCTTTCATGAGTCCCATGTTTCCTTCCTGGATAAGGTCAAGAAAGGATAGCCCTCTGTTGAGATATTTTTTTGCAATATTTATAACAAGCCTCAGATTTGCCTGGATTAGTCTGTTTTTGACAACCTTCAGCCCGTTCTCGATTTCGCGCAACTCTATCAATCTTTGTCGGACTGATCTTGCCTCTGCTTCATCCATGAATTTTATCTGTTTTGCAATTTTTTTGATAATGTCTTCAAGTACCCTTTTGTTAAGTTTAAGATTTAGCAGTGTTTCGTCGATTTTATTTTCTATAGCCACCAATTTTTTTTCAAGCTGTTTGTTGTTGCGTCCGTCCTTGGATTCGAGTTTTAATTTTATTTCCTGTTTTTTATCAAAAAGGTTTTTGATGCTATTGATAAAGGACAAGGTCTTCTTTTTATACTTTTCTTCATCCTTTTTTGTATAATTCATTTCGTCAATATTTTTGATTATATCGACGATATTAATAGTTTCTTTCTTCAGTTGTAAACTTATCTCCATGAGTTCATTAACTGCATGAGACAGGTCAAAGAGTTGGTTGCGTATCTTTCTTTCACCATCCTCAATCTTTTTTGCTATGATGTATTCTTCTTCGGATGTAAGCAGGGATACGCGGCCTATATCCTTTAGATATGCCCATATTATGTTATCTGTTCTTTCTGAAGGGAATCTTTCAGCGTCTCCCCATTCATGGGCTTCTTCCTCTTCCGGTTCAACCTTTTCTTTGATCGTTTCGACTATATCTATATTCGATTCTGACAGAAAGTCAAAGATATCCTCAATCTCTTCGGGAGAAAATATGTTTTGTGGAAGAAAGTCGTTTATCTCGTCAGGCGTGAGATAACCCTTTTCCATACCTATATCGATGAGTTGTTTTATTTCAGAAAAATTTTTTATAGCCATTTTTAGTCCCCAGACGTAAAGAATGCCCTTTGTGAATCTAAAAGGGCATCCGGATGTTTTGTGGTCAACTTTTTGATATTCAGTATATAACACCTATTTTATTTTTCGTCAAGATTGTCTGAAAATTTTTTTTACCACATATGCCTACCAAAAAATTGACTAAAATTTAAATTATAGATATAAGAAACCATACTATCTATAAGGAGGTATTCATGTTTAAAAAGATCTTATATCCTATAGATTTTTCTGAATACACAGATGAAATAACCGGTTATGCCGTAAGTGTTGCAAAAAAATATGATTCAGAATTGCATTTGCTTCATGTAATACCAAACCCAAATTACTTTACCCCATATGAATCCTTTTTGACCCCAGAGAATCTCATTGCTATCGAGAGAAACATTGAAAAAGAGATAGAGAAAAACTTTGATAAAGTGATTAAAGAGATTGACATGCCTACAAAGAAGATAATTAGAACCGGTGTAACCTTTGTTGAAATAATCGACTACATCAACGAGGAGGGTATTGATTTAGTAGTTATGGGTACCCACGGAAGAAGCGGCATTGAACATATGCTTATCGGTAGTGTTGCAGAAAAGGTTGTGAGAAAATCACCATGTCCTGTTTTGACGGTGAGACCAAAGGGAAGGCTATTTGAGATGCCTTAAGTGTGTCAATATCAAAATGCCAATGCATACAACTCTCTGACGTTTTTTAACGGGATAGTTTCCATCCCGTCGATTTCTCCTGTGTCTTTTGGACAAAAGACCCTTTTGAAGCCTAATCGTTCGCACTCCCTGAGTCGTATGTCCATGTTCATTACCCTTCTTACTTCGCCTGTAAGCCCTATTTCGCCGAAAAGACAGGTATTTTTCCCAAGATTTACACCCTTGTATTCTGATAGGATTGAGGCGGCAACAGCAAGGTCTATTGCTGTTTCGTTCACCTTCATACCTCCAGTTACATTTACGTAAATATCGCGGTCAAAAAATGATTTATTGATTATTTTCTCAAGGATCGCAATGATTATAAATAGTCTGTTTATATCGTAGCCAAGCGATATTCTCTTTGGTATGGAAAAGTTTGTCTTTGGGGTAATTGCCTGCACCTCGAGGATTAACGGCCTTGAACCAGTTACATAGGGGAAAAGAGTGCTGCCTGCGCCTATATCGCTACGTTCAGAAACAAAAAATTGTGATGGGTTTTCAACACTTTTTAGCCCATAACTGTGCATCTGAAATATGCCAACCTCATCAACAGGACCGAAACGATTTTTGATTGTCCTTAACAACCTGTAAGGAAGCATTTTATCACCTTCAAAATAGAGCACTGTGTCGACCATATGTTCGAGGACCTTCGGGCCAGCAATAACTCCCTCTTTTGTCACATGTCCAATAAAGATATGTGCAGTATCAAGTTTTTTCATTTCCATTATCATCCTCGAAGAGACATCCTTTATCTGACCAATGCTGCCCGGAAGCATCGGCAGGCTTGTATTATATGTGGATTGGATAGAATCGATAATAACAAGACTGTACGGTCTTTCACAAACCGCCTGAAGCATATCATCGAGTCGGTTTGATGTAAGTATGGAAAAAGGTGTTTTTAAGTTCAACCTCTTTTTTCTTGAAGCGAGTTGTTTCAGAGATTCCTCGCCAGAGATATAAAGGACATTATGTCCGAGTTCAACCATTCTTGATGCAATCTCAAAACAGAGCGTTGTCTTTCCTATACCTGGGTCTCCCCCGAGTAAAATCGATGAACCCGATACTAGTCCTCCGCCGAGAACCCTGTCCATTTCATCTATGCCCAGCACAATTTTTTCCTCGGCGAAATCCTCGTCGGATATTACGATGGGTTTTTCGTGTGATGGGTTTTCTGTTTTATCTATTCTGTATTCTTTTATTGTGTCCCAGCCTGAACATCTTGGGCATTTTCCCATCCATTTTAACGTTTCATATCCACAGGCATCACAAACAAAAATTGTTTTTTTCATCTGTGTTCCTTCCCAAGATGTATCTTTAAGAATGCATGTTGATATTTTATTGCCTTGAGGAGCCACTCACGTGTCCTTGGCAATTCCTTGGGTGATACCTCAAGGGTGATTATTTCATCATATCCCAACCTCATCATAGTACTTAAAAGCTTTACAATCGGCAATTCACCGCTTCCAAGAAATAAATGGCTTTTTGTATTGCCATAATCGCTTATGTGCATGTTTTTTAGTCTGCCTGTTCTGAAAACATTTAAAAATGCTGCAACGACATCGCCGCCAAAGGTTGCAAAATGGGTTGTATCAAACGTGAAGTAAAGATTTTTTTTGATGCCGAACTCGGTGAGATCTTTATAGTCGTTTAAGATATATGGGGCAAGCATCAGTCGCGCGCCTGACAGTGGCATATTTTCGATTGTAATAACGATATCTCTGTTGTTGGAAATCTTTTGGAAGTCCTTAATACTGTTAAACCATTTTAAAAATTGCAGTTCAACCTGAAACCATGATGGTGGGTGAAAATTTACCAACTTGATATTTAATTCCTTTGCAATTTCGATGGAGTGATATATAGATTGGATTTTATTGCCCCAGGTCGCCATCTTCATGAATGGTGCATGTAGAGAAAACACTGGCAGTATCTTAATGCATTCTTTTACAACATCGATATAGTTCTCACGTTCGAAATGATTGTTTATTACGAGTTCACAACCGTCGAAACCTGCTTCTGCAGCAAGTTCAAAGATGTCCTTGATTGGCAGATAGAAGAGGCATCCTGTGGAAAAGATGATTTTCATAAAATCATAATTGATTCATCATTGTCCGTCAGTACTTTATATTTACCATTTTCGATAAGTACTGTATTCTCTATACCACATGCCCCCTTTTTGGGGAATACCATCTTTGGCTCAATTGCAATAACCGCGCCTGGTTCAATAGTATATGTATGGCTTGCCGCAATATATGGAAACTCTGCCAACTCAATGCCGATGCCGTGGGCAAGAAATCGCACCTTGTGATGGCCATATCCAAGATATGCATCTGCATAGCCGAACCTTTTTGCGAGAAGTTTTGAATATTCAAAAAGTTGTTTGCTCGTCAGACCTTCAAGCACCTTATCGAGAACACGGTAATGTATCTCCCTGCACGCTTCGAAGGCACTTACATAGGGTTCTGGCATCGAATCAATGGCAAACATCCTTGTCTGATCGACCTGGTACCCGTGGTAGCATATCCCGAAGTCTATCAGGATCGGTTCGTTGCGTTTTATCTTTTTGAGACTGGCGCCAACTGG
>MWEV01000248.1 GCA_002071245.1 Deltaproteobacteria bacterium ADurb.Bin026 | reverse complement strand
CAGCGTATTTAGGGACATCGGCTTTGGCAAAAAACTTAGAATATTCTGATCGATCTCCTTTTCTATCACAATATCCTTTGTATAACCGCTTGTAAAAAGTGTTTTAATCTCGGGGTTTATTTTAATTATTTCTTCGTAAACCTCCCGTCCATTTTTCTTCGGCATCACAGAGTCAACTATCATTAAATCGATATCTTTATGTCGTAGAAATTGATTTACGGCATCTTCTCCATCTATGGCTTCAATAATGTTATAGCCGCACTGTTTAAGTGCTTCACAGATAAAAAGTCTCGCTTCCCTATTATCTTCAGCAATAAGGATTGTTTCGTTTCCTATTGCAATGGGGTCGATTTCAACCTTTTTATCATTAATCGAAAATTTCGTCGTAGGGAAATAAATATGGAATGAGGTGCCATGATTAGGCACACTTTCCACTCTAATATAACCGTTGTGCTGTTTCACTATGCCATAAACAGTAGAAAGACCAAGTCCTGTGCCTTTTCCAACCTCTTTCGTTGTAAAAAACGGATCAAAGATCTTCTCGAGCGTTGCCTCATCTATACCAACACCTGTATCAGATATACTGACGACAAGGTATTCACCAGTGTTTCCAAAACCATGAAATTTGATAAAATCGCCATCAATATAAACAATATCAGTATTTATGGCAAGCGTTCCCCCTTTTGGCATGGCATCCCTTGCATTAGTAACAAGATTAAAAAGGATTTGGTCAACTTGTGACTTATCAGCCATGACAACAGCATCCTCTTTAGAAAAGGACATCGTCAACTCTATATCTTCTGTAATAAGCCTTCTCAGTAGTTTATGCGTAGCCCTTATCGTCTCGTTCATATCTATGGGAACAAGATTTACAGGCTGTTGTCTGCTAAACGAGAGAAGGCTTTGTGTGAGATCTGCTGCCTTCTGAGAAGCAGATAATATCTGATCCACATAAGCCCTCAATGGATCTTTCTCATCCAGCTTAAGCTGCATAAGAGAGGCATATCCCATAAGGCTTGTGAGGATGTTATTGAAGTCATGTGCAATTCCACCGGCAAGCGTTCCGATCGCCTCCATCTTCAGGGCCTGCCGAAGTTGAGATTCAAGGTGTTTTCGCTCTGTGATATCCTGAAATGTCCCGTCATAATACAACAGATCGTCCCTTTCATCACAAACCAGACAGACCTTTATCTCTCCCCAAATAATAGATCCATCTCTCCGATAGATGCGGGCTTCCACGCTATATGTCTGTTTTGTGCATGCTATATAATTAAGGAGAGATTCATGGTCAGCCTTATCAACAAATGCATCGGCAATGTCTAAATCCAAAAGCGATTGCATATCATTATATCCGAGCATACTGATGAAGGTCTGATTGGCATCTGTCAATCTTCCTTCTATGTTGCAACGGAATAAGCCAACAGGAACGCTTTCAAAAAGGCTGCGGTATCTCTTTTCAGCCTCCCTTGCAGCCTCGAAGTGCTTTGATCTTGCAAGAGCAAGTCTCGCAGCACCCGATAGACGTGCAAAATGTTTGGGTTTTTTAAGCACATAATCATCGAGGCCTGACCTCATGGCATCTATGGCAATTTCCTCACTTCCGGAGCCTGTAAACATTATTACAGGGCATTGAGGCCAACGCGTCTTGACAATCTGGAGAAGCTTCAACCCATTTGTCCATTTTAACTCATAATCTGTAACCACGAGGTCATATCCGCCCTGTTCAAGCGCAGGTTCAAGCTCTTCAGGCAAACCAACCTCCACAATTGTTACACCAGGGAATTCCCGTCTCAATTGTCTTACGGCAAGCAATCTCATTTCCCGATCATCGTCGAGCAAAAGGATCCTTTTATTCCCGCTTATCTGAGTTGCAAAAATATCCACCATCTCTTTTATTGACTCAGCAGTTACAGGTTTTAACAGATAGCTGTTTGCACCCAATTCGTATGCCTTTTCAATATCTGTAGTATTGCTTGAAGAGGTTAGTACAACAACCTGTAGGTTTTTAAATGCCTGTAAATTTCTTATCCATGCAAGAACCTCGTGCCCAGATTTTCGTGGCATATATAGATCAAGAAAAACCAGTGTAGGCATTGGAAAAAGATCTCGATTGGCATACTTATCATGACCAGCAAGATACGATATCGCCTGATCTCCATCATATACAACATACAAAGGGTTTTTCAATCCAGTCTTCATGAATATATGCTGGAATATTCTGACAGTCAAAGGGTCGTCATCTACAAGAAGGATTGCCGGCAATGACATTTTAGCCTCCATATAAGGTTGTTGTTCTGCGATGAACACATATTTAAAATCTATTGTACTGACTAAAACAGTTTTTCGTATTCTGTTATAGCATTAGTTTCTATTGCAAGTATATCATCAAGTCCTATTTTAAAAGGCATTGCAACATCTTCAATGTTCTCGAGATCTTGTTGTTCGAGTTTTTCCACAATGCCAAGCAGCACACCGGACAGCCCTTCTCTTTTGAGAAGCGCATTGGATATTTCGCTTGAAAGATTCAAATCAGATAACGCCTCTGACAAGGATATACCAAGCAGTGCATCCATGAGTGACAGTATGCCCACGATGAATGCAATATCCCCAGCAGTCCTGTTATTCGTTGCCTTCAGCGCGAGTTTTTCCATTATAAGTCCCCTCATGGTCGATCGTTCAAGAAGTGGGTTTGATTTCATATCATCCACCTGATTTGCAAAAAGAAGCAAAGATACCCACTTTTGGAGGTTCCTATAACCAAGCATGGTGATGGCATGTCTTATCGATGTAACCTTTTGTCGGACATAAAAAATAGCGGAATTCATGAATTTCAATAGTTTGAAATCAAGTTGCGGGCTCTGCTTGAATGCCTTTTCAATGACATCGACGTCATCCTCAACGGCAAGGCTATTGAAAAGCTTAAATAACGTTGCCTGCTCTGGAGAAATGGTTTTGCTCTCGATTACCTCAGGTTTGGAAAAAAAATATCCCTGAAAATACTCAAAACCAAGCGAGACTGAATAAGAAAAATCCTCCAGTGTCTCAACCTTTTCCGCGAGAAGTTTTACAGGGTACTTGTTGAGCGTCTTTACGGTTTTCTCGATATCCGTCTTATCACGATTGAGTATCTCTATCTTGATATACTCTGCAATGTCAAAAAGCGGCAACAAAGATTCGCTGAAGAGAAAGTCGTCGAGGGCAAATATATAACCTTTTGCCCTGAGATCTTTACACATATTAATCAGTTCATCATTTACCTCAACATGTTCGAGTATCTCCAAAACAGTATATTTTGGAGGAAGCAGTTCAATCAGTCCGCTGGAAAGCATCTCAGCATTGACATTTACAAAGCCCTTCTTTTCACCGATGAGATTCTGAAAACCTATATTATTAAGGGTATTTGCCATTACAGTGGCGGTTGCCTGCACATGGTCTGAGATATGCGCCCCGGTCTTTGTCGCATCTCTAAAGAGAAGCTCAAAACCAAAGATCTTTTTGTTTTTAGAAAGTATAGGCTGTCTGCCAATAAAGATCTTTTCCATAATTAATCGTATAGGTCTTAGGCGCCCTCAAGCCCCTTTTAATCGTCTACGAACTTAATAAGTAAGCACCAACTCCAAGCATCTTACCACAGAACATATATAAAAGATA
>MWEV01000247.1 GCA_002071245.1 Deltaproteobacteria bacterium ADurb.Bin026 | reverse complement strand
GCGGATTGTTAAACTTTCTTGCAAAATCAAAAAAAATAAATTGACAAATAATCCTAATATTGTTATGCTCGTCTAACATACTAAGGGAATTCTAATATGGATGAAAAGATCATGAAAGATATAAAGCTGAGTTCAAGCATGGAGGATTACCTGGAAGCCATTGCGGTACTTAAGAAAGAAAACGGTGTGGCAAGAGTAAAAGATATCGGAAATCTTCTGAATGTAAAAAACCCGAGTGTTAATTCAGCCTTGAACTTTCTTGCCGATGCAGGACTTGTAGTTCACGAACGGTACGGTTATGCCGACCTTACAGAAGATGGCATGGCGGTGGCAAACAATGTAATTGAACGTCACAACATTCTAACGAGATTTTTTACTGAAATATTGGGTCTGGACAGACAAAAGGCTGAAGAGGATGCATGCAAGATCGAACACTTCTTGGGCGATGAAACCTTTAACCGACTGACAATATTTATGCAATACGCTGAAAGCTGCCGTGAAGGGAAGACACCTGAATGGTTGGATGGTTTTTACCGTTTTATACAGATGAAGGAAAAGGTGTAATATTTTTTTGTTTGAAATGTTAGACATTTATAACATATTTAGAGCTATATAACTAATTGAGAGGTCATAGATGGAAAACAAAGAAGAGATCATAGAGACGATTGAATCCGATATCATGAGATATATTAGGCAGGTAAATTTTGGTGAGGTTATTATAACCATTCATAATTCAAAGATCGTTCAGATAGAAAGGAGGGAAAAGAAAAGGTACACGCATTAACTTCAACCGCACAAGCGGAACCATATACGCATTAAAATAGTTCCGACCGGACAACTGGAGGAGCAATCTAAACGGAGGCAATACGCCATGAAGGCTTTATCCGGCAAAAGTCCAGTCAAGAAACTATTTTTATCACCTTTTTTAACATTATTTTTCATCACAATTTCAAATTCATGTTTTGCAGCAATCCCTTTGATCACTGATGACACGGGTACCCAGGGAAAGGGTGGATTCCAGATCGAGGTTCTTGGTGAGTATTCGAGCGATAAAGAGCATGTTGCAGAAAATGAATGGTGGCTCGAATCTAAAAAGAACGAAGTAACGGCGGCTATCACATATGGCGTCATCAACACCGTTGATATAGTATTTGCCCTTCCATACCAGTTTGTAAAAAATAATGAAGGCAACGATACGCAAAGCGAAAAAGGCTTTGCAGATAGCGCCATCGAGGTGAAATGGAGGTTCTTTGAAAAGGATGGTTTCAGTCTGGCCGCAAAACCTGGCATTACCCTGCCTACGGGCAACGAGAATAAGGGGCTTGGTGCGGGAAGATCAACATATTACCTATATGTGATCGGCTCAAAAGAATCAGGTCCCTGGGCGTTCCACTCAAATATTGCATATATCAGGAATGAAAATAAAAACCACGAACGGAAGGACATATGGTTCGCATCTCTTGCATCGACCTTTGAGTTTATAAAAGATCTGAAGCTTGTTGGTGACATAGGTATCGAATCTAACCCCGACCGATTGTCTACAACGGCGCCTGCCTATATTCTTGGTGGTTTTATCTATTCTCCCCTTGAGAATTTAGATATTGGCCTCGGTGTCAAAGGAGGTCTGACAAAGCCTGAGACGGATCTCACCATACGCGGGGGCATTACATGGAAATTTTAAATGAAATGGACCAAACTACAGGACAAGAAGCTAAAAAAGATGCGTATTTAGCAAATATTGTTGACTATTTTGAATCATTTGGTTACATTGGAATGTGCATTTATATGCATAATACTGGCAAAATCCGCCAGATTAGACGGATACAGCTCGTCGCTACCCGTTTGCACAAAATAAATCGAGAAAGGAGAATGGGCATGGATGATGGAAAGAAGAAACTTACAACAGCCGCTGGAGCACCCGTTGCGGACAATCAGAACGTTTTGACTGCCGGCCCGTGGGGGCCACAACTGCTTCAGGATGTCTGGTATCTTGAGAAGTTGGCCCACTTCGACCGCGAAGTGATTCCCGAGCGACGCATGCACGCGAAGGGTTCTGGTGCCTACGGTGTCTTCACGGTAACCCACGACATCAGCAAATACACCAGGGCAAAGATCTTCTCGCAGGTTGGCAAAAAGACCGAACTATTTGTGCGTTTCTCGACTGTGGCCGGTGAGCGTGGCGCGGCTGATGCCGAGCGTGATATTCGCGGCACGGCTATCAAGTTTTATACCGAAGAAGGCAACTGGGATCTGGTGGGCAACAACACGCCGGTCTTTTTTCTGCGTGATCCGTTGCGTTTTCCTGGACTTAACCGTGCGGTCAAGCGCGATCCACGTACCAACCTACGCAGCGCCAAGAATAACTGGGACTTCTGGACTTCGTTGCCTGAAGCCTTGCACCAGGTAACCATCACCATGAGCGACCGTGGCATACCAATAAGCTACCGCCACATGCATATGTTCGGCAGCCACACCTTCAGCATGATCAATGCAAAAAATGAACGCTTCTGGGTCAAATTCCACCTCCACACCCAGCAAGGCATAAAAAATCTGACCGATGCTGAAGCCGAGGCAGTCATAGGGAAAGACCGCGAAAGTCACCAACGCGACCTCTACGATGCAATCGAACGCAAAGATTTTCCGCGCTGGACGATGTTCATTCAGGCGATGCCTGAGAAAGATGCGGCAAAAATGCCATACAATCCTTTCGATCTGACCAAAGTCTGGTACCACAAAGATTATCCGCTCATCGAGGTCGGCGTTCTCGAACTCAACAAAAATCCAGAAAATTATTTTGCTGAAGTTGAACAATCAGCTTTTAATCCTGCGAATGTAGTGCCCGGTATAGGCTTCTCTCCGGACAAGATGCTGCAGGGGCGACTTTTCTCCTATGGAGATGCCCAGCGTTACCGTCTCGGTGTCAACCATCACCAGATCCCGGTCAACGCGCCGCGCTGCGCGTCAAACATCTATCATCGCGACGGCGCCATGCGAGTAGATGGCAACCAGGGCAGCACCATAGGTTATGATCCTAACAGCTATGGCGAATGGCAGGATCAACCCGAACTGCGTGAACCGCCGCTTGCTCTGGAGGGTGCCGCAGACCGCTATCCCCAGGACGACGATTATTATACGCAGCCTGGCAAACTCTTCCGTCTGATGAACGATACGCAGAAACAGGCGCTCTTCGACAATACAGCGCGAGCTATGGGTGATGCGCCTAAAGAGATCAAGATCCGCCATATCGGCAACTGTCTTAAGGCTGATCCTGCTTACGGTGAAGGTGTTGCAAAGGCACTGGGCATCGCGATGAGTGAAATTGGATGATGGGAAACTACCAATAAATGCATATAAGGCGACGCGGTATCATCCGCGTCGCTGATACCCAGCGTTAGTCATGCATGTGTTGCAACTGAACTTTTTGTGATAACAAACAAAGGGGCGTGATTGGATGTAAAAAGGGGTGGATGTCTCAGGAGAATTGACCTTATTGCTGGGTGTTTTTTGAATTCGTCCACGAGAAATTGCCTCACATGGCGCCTACTCCATCCTTCGGGATGCAGAAAATCAGAATAGAGCGAGAGATCGCCCTCGTAGAACTCCCCAGTTAAAAGCCCGCTGGTTTCGGGGCTGTTTATTGGAAGGTTGAATATCGCCAAATTCAAAAAATCTATATATTGGGCATGCTCAACAGTAAAATCAAGGGTATGGCGCGCCTGCCTGATCGTTTCCTTGGGCGTGCCAAAAAGCAGATAAACATATGTTGCAATTCCCGCATCCTTCAGTGTTTTCAACGTCTGTGATACTGTTTCGAGGCTGAGTCCCTTGTTCATAAAGTCAATGACACCTTGATTCCCAGACTCAAGACCAAGTTTCAGCATCACACAACCCGATGCTTTAAGTGCTTTGCAGAATTCACTGTCTTTGAGATGGGGCGTAAATCTTACAAAACCATACCACAAAGCACCAGGATGTTTTTTAATAATCGTTTTGAGCATTTGAGGGCTGATGGCATTATCAACGAGGTGTATGAGAATCGGCTTTAATTGTTGCGATAATGCTTTAAGATCGTGGCAGACCAAATCGGGATCTGTCTGCTCGTATATACGACCTTCAGCCTTCTCCGGACAAAAGGAACACTGTCCCCAGTAACAACCCACAGAGGTGCTATATGGTAAAATAAAGCCGGGCGAAAAATAATCCGCAACAGGAAAACCATTGTAGCGAGGCTGATAATGTACTGTTTTTTCCTCTTTTATGCCGATAAGTGAGAGCAACTGTGTTTCACCTTGTCCGGCAATAGCATAATCGATTAACCCCCTGAAAGGGTTTTTCCATGAAGGATTCATCATCCATGATGTAATCAGTCCACCACCAACAACAATAATTGATTTGGGAAATGTTCTTTTTACAAAACCTATCATTGCAAATGTTGTCAGTGCCTGACTCAAAAAGTTCATAGAAAAACCAAATAGCATATTGTTTTTCCCTTTGTAGGTTTCAACGGCCTGCACGATACGTTCCTTGAAATATGTATAAAACGGGTTCTCTTCAGGGTGTGCTGCTGCAAATAAAAGGTCATGGCTTTTCAATGGCGATAATTGCTTATTTGCATAATCGACGAGACTTAGGCGTATGTTTTCCGTATCAACGGACCTGCTTATGGCCCTGTTCAAATCAGAAATAATGCGTTTATAACGATCGATCTCTGTGTAAACATTTGGGTCTTTAATGTACTCGAGATTTGATGTGAGCTTGCGTATTGCCCTCTTTGTCCATGTATCGAGTGTCATATGGCCTTTTTCTGACATGGAGGACAAAACGGGCCGATTTGAAATGTTTTTTAACAAATAATAAAATCCCTCGAGGTTTGCATCGATAATACTGTGATCGATGCCTTTTGCCGAGAGTACGCCGGAAAGTTTTGCAATGCCAGGCGGCGGTTCGGTTGGCTTAACGACTGGTGGGTGGATGAGAAACACGTTATTTTTTTAAATAGACAGCATAATTTGATGACTACCCTATTGAAATGCCCTTCTTTTCTTTCTTCTTGTGGGATTAGGAACAAGAAGGTCTATAACGTCATCAACTGTTATGATGCCTTTTATCCTTTTTTCTTGGTCAAGAACCGGTATGGCGACAAAGTCGTACTTTGATATAACCTCTGCAATCTTCTTTCGTTCTGTATCGAGGTATACGTGTTTTACGTTCTGAATCATTACTTCGCTCAACTTAACGTCCAGCGGCGTGGTAAAGAGCTTTTTTAACGTTAGAACCCCAAGCAGGTGATCTTCTTTGTCAACCACATAGATGTAATATATAAACTCTACATCCGGCACAAGCAGTCTTAAGCTTGCTAATGTTTCATCTATGGTCATATCTGGCGGCATATCAAGAAATTCACTCGTCATCAAACCGCCTGCAGTATCCTCTTCATAGCTGAGCAGATCCTTTACCTCGGTCGCATCTTCATGTTCCATGAGAGATAAAAGTTCCTGAGATTTTTCTTCCGGCATTTCACCGAGTATATCGGCTGCCTCATCAGGAGGCATCTCTTCGAGAATGTCCGATATCATCTCATTATCCATTTCTTTCAAAATCTTTTCCCTAACCTCGGTAGATACCTCGTGTAGTGCTTCACCGGCCAATTCTTCATCTATTGAGGACAAAAGCAGTGTGCTTTCTTCGGGGTCTATCTCTGTGAGGATTTCGGCAAGGTCAGAGGGGTGAAGCTCACTTAATTGCCTGCGTGCTACATTTAAGGTTAAATTTCTAAGATGGGCATCTATTGTCTGAAGAAAACCCCAATCGATTATATGTTCCTTTATGGGTTTTTTTAAAATCGATAAGGTCTTTTGAATTGCACGACCACCGTCCACCCGCCTGAGAATACCGTTTAGTCCAACATCAATGCCTATAAGACATATGGAGCCATCTACCTCTCCGAGTTTTAGGTCATTCACCCTTACGATCTTTGCTCCATTGACATCAAGGATTTGTTTATCAAGGATATGTTTCTTGATTAAAATATCACCGTCTGTGTAGATATAATCGGATGGTGTTGTTTTTGGAAGGCTGACTGTAATCACAAAGTTGTTGAAAAGCTGCAGATTTTCAACCGGAATCTCTACCATATTTCTTTTATTTTTGAGGATCACCTTTATGACACTGGGATATTTAGGCCCAGGTACTATGAGAAGGTCCCACAAATTACCCAACCTTTTCCCAAACTGGTCGACAACATCCTTATTCAGGATCTCGCTTAGATATACATCTGTAATGTATGCCATGATTTCATTTTAGCACCATGTGCCAAATAAGACAATTGCTATTTTCTATAGAGACATGCCTTCAACTATAAGCCCGATAGCCTTTGATATTTTCCAAAACAAGCCATTTAGCATAAGCAATGTTGAGTTAATATTGATATTTTTTGATATATTGCATGAGGACATCGGCAAACACGTTATTACCCGAAGGCGTAAAGTGTCCATAATTATCAACGAAATGTGATTTATCATAATTTACAGCTAATACCTCACCGACAAAATCAGCCTTTTCTTTCGCACATAGATCCTTTAGGGCGTCATTGTATACATCCATTATCGCCTTTATATCTTTATCTTTGACATAAGGTATCCATTCATATTCTTTATCTCCAGTAAGCATGTCATATCTTAAAACCTGCGGCACCATAACAGGCCTTATCCCCTGCGCCCTACACAACGTAATCAACAGTTTGGCATTTCTCCTGTATAAATCCAATGCCCTTTTGTCCACCTTTGTTGTGAATTTTTCGGCAGCACCGACAACCGTATATACACCCTCTGGATCTCTCACAAATATATTTTTTACTATATTCGATACAGTTTTTATGATTACAGAGTGATTGCCGATCTTCAATGCGTCAAGCATGAGATGGTTATACTGGGATTTACCATGAAAATCAGAATAATCAGACCTCAAATGTGCCACGTGCTGGTTTCTTATATCGTTCCAGCCAATATAAAAGATACATATATCTGGTGAAATATCAGATATGTTTAGGGCTGCCTGTATAATATGCTCTACCGTTGTATAGCCTGGTACACCCATATTAATCACTTCATAGCCTGTACCTAATTTTTCTTGTAGGTAGTATGGCCATGTCTGGTTATCAGATACACCAACGCAATAGGTGCTGGAACCCCCGATTGCAAGAATCCTCTTTACTCCACCCCTTTTTTGAATACCTGTCTCGACGCCTCTTGTTCCAAGTGCATTATGGCTGAACAATAATCCACCTTTTGACTGGAATCGCGTGTTTGGGCTTGGTTCAACGACAAGATAGGGATGTTTTCTAAATAGCTTTATATACGCTGCATCATCATGCCCTACGAGCCAGTAGCGGTGTCTGATTTTAAACAAAATCTGTCCCATACCCTCGAGCAAAAGTAATCCTACAAGGATGATTATCAGTATCGAAACGGTTCTAACTAAAAAAGGTCTTTTCATCTGCATAAACTATTTTTGAATGCCCCTCTATCTGCATTTTTCAACAAATCACCTCATATTGCAACAAAAAAACCGTATTAAACCTTCAGCGCCTCCTCTATCTTGGACTCAATCAATGCTATATCAACTTTATCTTCACTACATCTCACAACTGTGCCTTTCCCACGAGGGTGCCACACATAAGGATCAAAGTCACTGAATATCGTGATGGTATATAGACCACACATACCCGCAAAATGCGCCATACCTGAGTCATTGGAAACAAAAATACCACCGTCGTTAAAAAAACCCCTAATGTCATGGAGTTCGTCAAAGAAAACAGCCCCCTTGACATCAATCTCCAGTCCCATTGATTTAAGTATATAAACAACAATGCCCCTTTCTTTTAAGGAGTCATATAGTTTTAAGAAGTTTTCATAATGCCATTTTTTCTTTTCAAAACCCTTTTCAGGATAAAGGATAACGCGTTTGGAAATGTTAGGTATTATCTCCTTTTTTTTCGCCTCAATACCATATGATTTCAACTGTGTCAGTTGAAAATCCTCAACGTGATATCCACCCAAGCGCATATCCCCCGGGGCTATGAAACAATCTTCAGGGTACATCTCAATAAAAATCATATGTTCTTTTGATATACAGCTCCATCTTTTTCGCAGGGTACCCTCTCTATCCTTTCCTATGAATATGATCCTTTTCCATGTATCTCCAGATTCGTTCTGTGAAAAAAGCGGCAGCCATTTTGCCGATTCTACCCTTTCGATGGCCTTGAAATACCCCTTGAAAAGTCTTAAGAAGCGCATATATCCCAGCGCAATGATACCCTCTTTGAAGTGTTCTGATACCGAAAAAAAGGTTGACTCGGAAAGACACATATCACCGAGACCACCAAGGTGGATCAACATAATATCATCGCGATGCATGCAACATCTCTTTAAATTAACCCCTTTTCTTTTAAACTGCAGTATGTTTGTTTTTCGGTTTTGCCAGGTTCGGTAACTGCACTTTTTATACCGTGTTTTCCTATAATGATGTGATCTAACACCTCAATGCCTATAATCCTGCCCGCATCAATCAGGCGTTTTGTAATTTTCAGGTCTTCTTCCGATGGTTCCGGATCCCCAGATGGATGGTTATGGGCAATAACAACAGAGGAAGCAGCATGTGCTATCGCCTTATTGAACACCTCCCTTGGATGTACAAGACTTGCATTTAAGGTGCCAACCGAGATATTTTCGATACGGATGATCTTATTTCTTGTGTTGAGCATCATAAGCATGAAGTGTTCTTTCTTCATGTCCTTTATACATGCACGAATAGCATCCACAACAGCCTGTGGGTTTTTTATGTCGTAGTTTTCATAACCACTTTCAGTAGCAAGTTCCTGTCTTTTTCCAAGCTCAAAACATGCCTTAAGTTGAGCTGCCTTTGCAAGGCCAACCCCCTTGATTTTCGATAGTTGTTCAATCGTTGCCTCACTGATTGCCCTGATGCTGCCGAATTCCGTCATTAATTCTTGAGATATGGTCATGACAGACCTGCCTGATACGCCTCTGCCTATAATCAAAGCCAGTAATTCCTGGGCAGACAACGCCTCTGCCCCCAAACGATTAAGCCTTTCCCTTGGCCTTTCTGCTTTTGGCATATCTCGTACAGTGAAAGACGAACCCTTGCCCATTTTTTACCCCCTTTAATGACGACATTCTGTAAAAAGATCATTATGAGATGTTCATGATTACTATAAAAAAATCCTTGCAAAATATCCACATTCAATTTTTATTATAAGATAAGGAGGATGACATGAAAAAGAAGGTGACCGATGATATCTATCTTATAGGCGATTCTGAGATCACAGATTCACGCGATTGTGCTGTTTATCTTTTAGATCTCGGTGAGTTGGTTCTTATCGATACTGGTGCAGGATTAAGCGTAGACAAGCTAATACGGAACATCGAAGGGCTTGGGCTTAACCCAAAAAGGATAACCAACATAATTCTTACGCACTGCCACATCGATCACATTGGTGGTGCACATGAGTTCAAAAAACGTTTTAATGCCCGTATTATCATGCACGAACTTGATGCTGAAGCGGTTGAGGAAGCAGACAACAGGATGACCGCTGCAAACTGGTATGGCATAAATTTGGACCCTATGCCGATTGATGTAAAGATAAAAGGCAAAGAAGAAACATTGACTATAGGAGGCCAAGATATTGTCTGTCTCCATACACCCGGGCACACACCTGGTTCTATTTCGGTCTATCTTGATAAAGGGGGGCAAAGAATCCTATTCGGCCAGGATATCCATGGCCCTTTCCTTGCCGATTTTGGCGCCAACATGAAACATTGGCAGAAATCAATGGAAACACTGCTTGCCCTTAAGGCGGATATCCTCTGTGAAGGGCATTTTGG
>MWEV01000246.1 GCA_002071245.1 Deltaproteobacteria bacterium ADurb.Bin026 | reverse complement strand
ACTAAGGCTCCACATACCTGAGTCTGCGTAGCTTGACAATGACATAAACCTCTTTTCCTACACCGAGGTTCATCTCATCAAATGTGCTTTTTTGAAGTTCTGTAAGCATATTGTTGCTACCAATTGCAACACGCACACGCACAGTGGAGTTAACGGGTAATATTTCAGTGATGATGCCTTTATAGCGGTTCAGCGCAGGTCCAGGTGGTTTTGTATCTGATATATATATCATGAGGTGGGATTGCAAGTTTTTTTATGCTACTACCCTCATATGGAAGTATTATACTCATATCGCCCGAAACAACTTCCACAAGGCCTATAGAAAGGATATTACAGTAATCACAATTTAATATGTTTGGCATACCTATAAACTCAGAGACTATATCAGTCCTTGGACTGAAAAATATATCATTCGGTGCTGATAATTGCTCAATCTGTCCTTTATGGATGATGGCTATCCTGTCCGCCATCTCCTCGGCCCCAAGAAGATCATGTACAACAAATACAGATGTTATCTCAAGTCTTTTCAGAAGGGCACACAACTCCGTCCTAAGATATTTAGATGTTTGGGGGTCAAGGCCTGACATAGGCTCATCAAGTAACAATATTTTCTGGAAAGGTGCTAAAGCCCTGGCAATAGCCACTCTCTGCTTCTCGCCACCACTTAAATTACAGGTATGCCTTTCTCTCAATCCTCCAATGTGAAGCGCATCGAGCAGTGCTTCAACCCTCTTTTTAATGACCTTTTCAGGATATCCCTGAACATTCAGCCCATAAGCAATATTTGAATATACGTTCAAATGAGGAAAAAGCGCCAGGTCTTGAAAAAGATATCCCACCCCCCTTTTATGTGGAGGAATATCATCCATCTTTTTGTCATCGAAAAAGATCTCGCCTCTGTAGTCCGTCAGACCCGCCATGATATTAAGCAATGTGGACTTGCCTGCCCCGTTTGGCCCGACAAGTACAAGAAGCTCTTTATCCATGATCTCAAGGTTCACATCTTTGAGAATGTTTTTACTGATATGTCTCAATACTATTTTAGGCATGTTTCTTAATTCAAAAATATCAATGATTCTAAATTCAACATTAAACACATAGCTATGGGAAAAAGGACTTAAAATCAAACATACGGCGTTTTTGAAGTAAAAAGCCGAACAACATAGAGAATACTCAAGCCTATCCCAATCAATATAAGTACAAGAACAACCGTACCTTCAATATCAGCACTTGCAAGCCTCATAAAAATAGCAACCGGAATGGTTTCAGTCTTCATTGCCATTGAACCGGCTATTGTAATAGTAGCACCGAACTCTCCAAGCGCTTTTGCCCAGGTAAGGATAGATGCTGCAATAATACCATTTTTGCTCAACGGTAGCGTTACATTAAAAAATGTTTTTGAAGGGGATGCACCGAGTGTTTTCGCCACCTCCTCGTATCTCTGTGGAATTTCATCCATAGCAGCCTTTACAAGTCTTGTTGCTATACCAGCCGTAGTAATAAATTGTGCGAGGAGTATCCCGTAAACCGTAAATACAAACTGTAAACCATTGCTCTGTATGGTCATACCGTATGGAGTGTTAAAGAAGATAAGCACCATAGCACCGAGCGCAACAGGAGAGACAATCATGGGTAACTCAAGAATCGTATCGACAAGCTTCTTTCCAAAAAAGCTGTATCTCGACAGTGCATATGCCGAAGGAACAGCGAAAAACATAGAGAAAACAGTAGCGACAGTCGCAGTCGCAATGCTTAGACGTATGGAAAACAAAGTTCTTTCTGAAAAAAATATTTCAAAAAAAAGTGATCCCTTATAAAAATAAAGAAGAGAAAGAATCAAGACCCCATACAAACAAAATGTGACTAAACTGAATGTTATTGCAATACGTTTGAAACTCATCCATTATCTCTTGATCCAGTTTTTTGGCACTTCATATTCACCACCAATAGGTTTTTTCTGGCCAATCCAAGACTGTGCCTCTTCGGGGCTCATAAAATAATTATAATGCCTGAATATCTTTTTCCCATTTTCTGAAAGCACAAAGTCAATGAATTTTTGTGCAAGCACACGATTTGAAGTAAATTTTGATACAGCGATTGGTATGTATCCAACCCTGATGATTTCATGCCTCTTAAGCGGAATAGTTTCTATTCTTTCAGGATCCCAATATTGGAATACCCTCCAACCTATGACTGCATCGACTGTTTTTAATGAAACTGCGGTAGCTGTTTTCTCACAACTTTCTGTAAAATTCACAAGATTTTTTAAAAATGCTGTTTTTTGTGCACTATTCAGATTACGTTCTATAATCTCAACGGCATATAACCCAACGCATACGCCTTCAGGGTTCGCTATTGCAACACGCACACCTGGTCTGGATAAATCGGCAAGTGACTTTATCCCTTTTGGATTGCCCTTCTGAACGTTAATTGCAGGAACGAGATAAGCAACATATTTTTCCGTTTCTTGGATTATATCCCCCCTTTTTTTAGCAATTTCCATATAATCTGAAGAACCAGGAAAATAAATATCACCTTTTTTCGCCAGTGTCATCTGCGAAAGAACAAACCCTGAACCGCCAAAAGTGACATTAACCTTAACTCCGGTTTTCTTTTCGAACGCCTTTACAACCTCTTCCGTCGCTGGTTTGCTTGCAGCACCGGCAAACACAAGAAGTTCCTCAGCATTGGATTTATCGACTAACCATATTAAACAAAGCGAAAAACAGCATAAAAATATTAACATACTTTTAAACAAAATAAAGTCCTTTTTGCGTTGTTAAAGTTTTTCGTTATGTAACATGTTATATAACGTATGTAAACTGTTTTTTTCTCATTTAATTTATACAACCCACAACGATAGCAATAAAATATTATTTATCCGAAGTGTTTACGATATATCTCTTCAACTGCAATATGAATATCTTCTTTAAACTGTTCGTATTTATTCATAAATACCTTTCCTGAATCTGTAAGATTCGAGCCACCACCAGATGCGCCCCCCACCCTTCTTTCTATTATATTGAACCCGAGCCTCTTTTCGCACGCATTAATTATATTCCACGCCTTCTGATAGGACATCTCCATTCCCAAAGCCGCCTGATGCAATGAACCAGTCTTTTCTATCCCTTTTAGTAGAAGATACGGGCCATCACCAAACGCCTTTCCCTCATTTTCAAACCATATCTTATAGACCACCTTCATTTGCTCAACTCCTTAATTTTCTAAAAGATCATTGTAATCAAGAGATATTGCCTTGTCAATCAACTTATTCAAACACGCATAAGATACTGTATCTCTATCTATCCAATAAAAAAATCAGACATAATCCTTCAAAACTCTTTTAGATGCCATAACCATTTAATATGGTTTTGAGACAAATCTTTTTTTAATAACTTCACCTTGACAAATCTTTATTATGAATATATATTCATTATCATGTGTACAACAAATTGTTATTATTCAATAAAGGATTTTTGAATGCCAAGAAAGAGATGCAAAAGTAACATAGGATTTCTTCCTCATGTAACATATTTTAAGCCAGCAGGCATGAGGATGACAGAGATAGAGGAAGTTATACTTCAACACGATGAACTTGAGGCAATAAGACTTAAAGATTTGCTCGGCACACCCCAGGAAGAAGCAGCAAAACAGATGAATGTATCCCAGCCGACCTTTCACCGTCTCCTTTTGTCTGCGCATGAAAAGATAGCTCATGCAATTATAAACGGCAAGGCACTCAGGATAGAAGGTGGAAACGTTAATATTAATGAAACCTTTATACCACCGTGCGGTTGGCGTCACATATGCAAGCATGGATGGAAAGAAAAAACTGTTTTTGATAAAGAAAATATACGTTCAAAAGAACAAGGAGGCACAATGAAAATCGCTATAACAAGTGTTGAAGGAACGCTCGAAGGGGCAGTGGATGAACGCTTCGGGAGAAGTAGAAATCTCATTATCTATGACATAGACACAAAAAGCCATGAAGTCATTGACAATGAAAAAAACATGAGTTCTCCGGAAGGGGCAGGCATACAAAGTGCACAGAATGTAGTTAAAGCTGGCGTAGGCGCTGTAATCAGTGGGCATCTCGGACCTAATGCCTTTCGCGTGCTTCAGGCGGCTGGTATCGATGTGTATACCGCATCCAATATGACCGTAAACCAGGCAATACAAGCATATGAACAAGGAAAACTTGTAAAAATTACAGGCCCTGATGTCAGCGGTCACTGGTAAAAATAGCTCTATTTATCGATTGAGTTAATTAAGGAGGTAATAATTATGCCAAGAAGAGATGGAACAGGACCAACAGGGAATGGACCAATGACAGGCAACAAGGGAATGGGTCGTGGCGCAGACGGTAAATCTGGAAGGGGCAGGATGGGAGGAAAAGGACTTGGGCCAGCAGGTGAGTGCGTATGTCCTCAGTGCGGAGAAAAGACACCTCATCAACGCGGGATACCTTGCTACGAACAAAAATGTCCAAAATGCAATACACCCATGACGAGGTTATAAAGGATATGACAGATATGAACATAGCCTTTGCAAGCGGTAAGGGTGGTACAGGCAAGACCACGATATCGGTAAACTTGGCTTATCTTCTCGCACTTTCAAAACAAAAGATACAGTATCTGGATTGTGATGTGGAAGAGCCTAATGGACATATATTCTTAAAACCCGATATTCTTGACAAAACCACTTCAGAGATAATGGTTCCTCTAATTGACAACGTTAAGTGCACCCGATGCGGCATGTGTAGCGATAAATGTCAGTTTAATGCACTTGCTACGCTGCCGTCGGATGTACTTGTTTTTCCTGAATTATGCCACGGCTGTGGATTATGTGTCCACATTTGTCCGGAAAAGGCAATAAGCGAAGGAAAACGAGAGATTGGTCGGATTGAAAAAGGCATTGCAATTCAGGACATTGATTTTGTTCACGGAATTCTGAATGTCGGAGAACCGATGGCAGTACCTCTTATACAGGAGGTGAAACACCAGTATAAAAGAGATTATATACGTATAATCGATGCGCCTCCAGGCACCTCATGTCCTGTAGTTAAAACGATTTCAGATGCGGATGTTGTTGTCATAGTGACAGAGCCAACCCCTTTCGGGCTACACGACCTTCAAATAGCTGTCTCAGTAGCCAAAAATTTGAAAAAACCTATCGGCATTGTTATCAACAGAGATAACGGTAAATTTCCACTTCTTGAAACATATCTTTTCGAAAACAAGCTGCCTGTACTTATGGTGCTGCCGGAAGATTTGGAGATCGCAAAACATTATTCTACAGGAAATATCATCTTGAAAACCATTCCAAGCTATACAGAAAAGTTTAAAGAACTTGCTGTCAATATTGAAAAATTGCTTGATACATCAAAAGGCAGGTGGTAAGATGGCACACATAAAAGAAATGGTAATTATAAGCGGCAAGGGCGGCACAGGAAAAACCTCTTTAGCGGGTGCGCTTTCCACTCTATTCAAGGATAAGATAATCGCAGATTGTGATGTAGATGCCGCCAACCTCCATTTAATCCTTAAACCAGAACAAATACTTGAGACAAAAGAATTTACAGGGGGCAAGAAGGCAAATATTGACCCGAATCGTTGCACAAAGTGCGGTGTTTGCAGAGATGTATGTCGTTTCGATGCAATATCCGAAGATTTTGTAATCGATTCTTTTTCCTGTGAAGGGTGCGGAGCCTGTTATTTTTTGTGTCCATCAACGGCAATAGATTTTTCTACTCAACTCGCAGGACATTATTTTATCTGTAACACATCCAAAAATGGACGTTTTGTCTATGCAGAATTGCTTCCTGGTGAAGATAACTCTGGAAAACTTGTTGCAGCAGTTAGAAACGAAGCACGCGAAGAAGCTATGAAAGTCGGTGCAGGTTTTATTCTCATTGATGGTCCTCCTGGTATCGGCTGTCCGGTTATTTCGTCTATTACAGGCACCCACCTTGCTATAGTCGTAACAGAACCAACCCCATCAGGCATCCATGATCTGAAGCGCATCGTTGAACTTGCACGGCATTTTCAGATTAAAACCGCAGTTGTTTTAAATAAAAGTGATATCAATCCGTTGTACACAGAGGAAATTAAACAATATTGTAATGAAAACGATCTCGCCTTTATTGGAGAGATTCCATACGAAACATCCTTTACTAAGGCGCAGAAAGAAGGAATGACAATCCTCGATTTTGCCCCTGACTGCAAAGCAAGTTTGGCAATAAAGTCAATCTATAAAAAAATACTAAACATTTTGGAGGAAGTATGAGTTGTGAAGAACCAATTGATGAATTAACCCTAAAAAAGAGACTTGAAAAGATCGGTACTGCATTTATCGTCCTTTCCGGAAAAGGCGGAGTAGGCAAAAGTACTGTTGCGGCTAATCTTGCATTGAGTCTTTTTTTCCGTGGATTAAGGGTTGGCATTCTCGATGTTGATATCCACGGACCAAGCATACCTAAATTGCTTGGGCTATCAGGAATGCGAGTAGGTGTATCGGGTGAGGAAATCATACCTATTGAACTCCACGGTCAGATTAAAGTCGTCTCAATGGGGTTACTTCTCAGCGGTAATGAACAGGCTGTTATCTGGAGAGGACCGATGAAGGCGAACGTGATTCGTCAATTTCTGCAAAACGTTGCCTGGGGAGATTTGGATGCGCTTGTAGTCGACTGCCCTCCTGGAACAGGTGACGAATCGCTCTCCATTGCACAACTTTTGGGCGAAAAGGGCAGTGCAATCATTGTTACAACCCCACAGCAGATGGCGACGATCGATGTTGAAAAATGTATTACATTCTGCCAACAGCTTAAACTCCCTATCGCAGGGATTATTGAAAACATGAGTGGTTTTGTA
Organism: Deltaproteobacteria bacterium ADurb.Bin026; assembly: GCA_002071245.1. Lineage (GTDB taxonomy): Bacteria > Desulfobacterota > Syntrophorhabdia > Syntrophorhabdales > Syntrophorhabdaceae > MWEV01. The sequence goes on along the minus strand of MWEV01000246.1, from coordinate 796 downwards.
TGTCCAGAATGTGGTAAGGAAGTAGATATATTCTCTACCGGTGGCGGCGAAAAACTGGCAAAGGACTACAATGTACCATTTCTTGGCCGTATCCCGATTGACCCTGACATCGTTAAAAGCGGTGACGAAGAACGGCCTTACATGTATTTTTATTCAAAGACGAAGACCGCTCAAAAATTCGATGAGATAGTCGAACATATTGTACATTTCAAGAAAAATGAACAGACCCCACATAAAACCGACGTTGAAAATGAAATACATGTGGTACCTTCTTCAAAGGATAAAAAGAACGGGGAAGATATTTCTCTACCAGACAAGGCATCAAAAAAGGAGGACATCATGAAATTTGCCGTACCAACATATCAGGGAAAGCTTTGCGCCCATTTTGGCCATTGTGAGGCATTCGCGCTCATTGACGCCAATAAAGAAGGCACAATTACAAATGAGACATATGTAACACCTCCCCCGCACGAACCAGGACTTTTACCTCCATGGCTTGCACAACAGGGCGTTGACTGCGTAATTGCAGGCGGTATGGGCAGTCGTGCCCAGCAATTGTTCGCGCAGCAGGGTATCAAGGTAATTACAGGTGCACAGAACGAAGACCCAAGGGAGGCTGTAATACAATACCTGAAAGGAACACTTGAAACTGGCGCAAATACATGCGATCATTGATAAAGATATTAGCGGTAAATTTTTTCAAATAGATTGAATTTTTTGTATATTCAAAGATAGAATGTCTTATGAGAAGATAAACTTTACGAAATATGTCTTTTACAGGAGGTAATTTGTCTCG
>MWEV01000245.1 GCA_002071245.1 Deltaproteobacteria bacterium ADurb.Bin026 | reverse complement strand
TGGTACTACTATTCGTGCGTATCTCCCATAAATACAGAGTAAATTTGGAAGGATCAATTTAATACATCTTCTGCCGCCCGGAATGGAGACGTTTTCTTGCTAAGGCAGGAGAAAAAACAAAATCAAGGAGGTTGCCATGTTTGAACCAAAAAAAATTCTTGTACCAACCGATTTTTCTGAGTTTTCGGATAAGGCTCTTGAGAGTGCAGTCGACGTTGCAAAAAAAGAGAATGCTACAATCGAACTCCTCCACGTTATCAGCGTTATCCAGACCTGCAGTGTCGACTACTGCTTTGATCAGCAAACCCTGGATATGCTTGAGAAAAACAGTATCAATGCATCTATGGATCAGATGAAGAAAGAGATTGACAGGGTTCCCGGAGCCAGTTCTGTTCAGATCGAAACCGTTATCAGAAAGGGCACCCCATACGAAGAGATTTTGAACGAACAGAAAGAGAAAAAGATCGATCTCATTGTCATCGGTTCCCATGGGAAAACGGGACTTATCCACCACCTTATGGGAAGCGTTGCCGAGAGGGTCATGAGGGGAGCAAAATGTCCTGTTTTGCTCGCGAAGATATAACATAACCTTAGGAATGACACCCTTTTTTCTGCCATCGCCGAGTGGTTTTATTGGGGAACCATGCTCCTTTGTCATGTGGAAATGACGAAAGGTTTTTGAAGCAATTATTCAAGGGTCTTGATAAAGAGCAAAACATGGAACGAGCGGAAAGGCTAAAGGCGTTAATTGTAAAGGTTGCTTTTTAGGGAATACATTGAAGCGTATGTTTTTTACATTATGTAGAAAGATTCTATGAAGTAGCCAAATATCCGGCAAAAGGACATTATCCTGAATCAGACGAGGCGAGACATACACATTGACTAATGCTTCAAAAAAATGCCTATTAGGAGACTGACCAATGAACAAAAAGACATTTCAGAACCGCATAGAAAGGTGTACAAGCATAATGAAAGCAGAGGGTTACAACATCCTCCTGCTCATCAAGCCTTCCAATATGTATTATCTCACAGGTGATGGACGTCTCTGTGCATATGCGATGGTCACCCATGACGGGAAGGTTGCCATTGGGGTGCCCAAGACAGACATTGATGATGTAAAACGGTCCGCCTATTTCGACAGCGTTGTCGGTTTCGAGGATGAGGTGGGGATGATCCATTCAATTGCCCATTACTTTGAACACTTCGACATAAAAAAAGGGACTGTAGGTTTGGAATATAGCTTCCTTACCCAGTCCATGATGGGCATTGTAACCCATCCCCATGCAAAACCAAGAGATGTGTTGCCGAAAGATTGTACCCACATCATGTCCGGACTTCGTGTTGTGAAGGAAAACCAGGAAATCGACCGTCTCAGGCAATCTGCTCTTGTTGCTGACATTGGAATAAAGGCGGCAATAGAGGCGGTAAAACCAGGAACATCGGAGAGTCGGATAGCCGCAGAAGCAGAATACGCCATGCGGTATGCCGGCGCAGAGGGGTTTTGGCGAACCTATGTGTCATCTGGTTCCCGCACCGGTATTGCCCATGGGCTGCCCACAAATCGTAAACTGGAATCTGGCGACCTGGTGATGATCGATGTCCATCCTGTTGTCGATGGATATAGTTCGGATGTTTGCCGAACGGTATGTGTGGGAAAACCATCGATTGAACAACAGTCGGCGTATGATGTCTATCTGAAAGCCCAACAGGCAACTGTTGCAAAGGCAAGGGCCGGTGTCGGCATGGTTGAGTTGGGCGAAACAATGCATGGGATCATGAAAAATGAAGGACATGGAGAACATATTTTTGGGCCGCCCATCCATGGGATCGGGATCGATTTCGAAGAATCTCCCCTACCTCCAGGCCATGCATTCTTCCATGGTGAAAAAGAACCACCACCCCTTCCTGCGAATGTAGTCATTGCCATCGGCAATTGCGGACTCTATTCGGAAAGTTGGGGGGTGAGGGTTGAAGATACGGTCGTAGTTGGAGACGAAGGGCCAATAATACTAACCACGTACCCGTATTTTCTGAACCTAACATAACAAAGAAATACAGTTTTTGTGACTTTGCAGGTCATCGTTAAATAAAAGGAGGTATTTGTCGTGTTTTTAGCTATCGTTAATTTTCCACCTATAAAATCGGGAAAGGACAAAGAATTTCGGGAATGGTTTGCCGCATCGAATCGTGAGTTCGCATCCTTCAAAGGATTCATTAGGCGTCGACTTTTGAAACCTGAAAAAGGCGACAATTATGCAGCCATCGTAGAATTTGAAAACCGTGACGCCTTTATGGCCATGCATTCCAGTCCCACTCACGACAAAGCGGGAGAAAATGTCCGGCCGTTGTTTGACGGTAGCCCAACGCCAACTTTTTATGAAGTTGTCGTTGAATAAACGGAAGGCAACAGATGCTGTTCATTGGTCCTTGATAATCAATTGAACATAGGCAATGATAAGGGTTCTTCAAAAGAAAGTTGAAGTGTAGAAAAAAAGATAGATAAAAACCTTGATTTATGAGGTTTTCAAGGCCAATGTTCTTATCTGGACTAATGGTTCTGGTTGAAAGCGAGAACACCCATGATAACAA
>MWEV01000244.1 GCA_002071245.1 Deltaproteobacteria bacterium ADurb.Bin026 | reverse complement strand
CCAACCCTCTGTCTTTCTCCATCAACTGTTGCTAAGCATGCGGTAATGACAAAAGGTTTTCAAAGTAATCATTCAGGGGTCTCATTATACTAAACTGCCGGGAACATTGGCCCAAGCATGGCTTTTTGTTGCCTTGTAATTTCGCTTATACCCTTCAGAGAATATTGATACATGGTATCGAAATGTTCCTTTGTAAACGGAGTTTTTTCGGCTGTACCTTGAACCTCTATTAACAACCCTTTGCCTGTCATCACAAAATTCATGTCAACTTCAGCCTTTGAGTCTTCTTCGTATGAAAGATCAAGTAAAATCTGTCCGTGTACGAGTCCAACGCTGATAGCAGCTACTGAGTCCCTAAGCGGTATCTTTTCGATCATCCCCTTTTTTTTCATTGCCCAAAGTGCTTCAACAAGGGCAACATACCCACCTGTAATGCTTGCGGTCCTTGTCCCCCCATCTGCCTGAATTACATCACAATCGATCCAAATGGTTCTTTCACCTATGATATCGAGATTCAGAACGGCTCGGAGGGCCCTCCCTATGAGCCTTTGAATTTCATGGGTTCTGCCGCCTATCCTGCCGGTTATCGCTTCCCTTGTTGACCTTGACTGCGTTGCCCTTGGAAGCATCGAATATTCAGCGGTTAGCCATCCTTTTCCAGAATTCCTCAAAAAAGGAGGAACCTTCTCTTCTACGCTTACGCCACATATTACCTTTGTGTCACCCATTTCAACAAGAACCGAACCTTCAGGATATTTTAGAAAGTTTTTTGTTATCCTCAAATCCCGTATTTTGTCATTTGGTCTGCCGTTGTTTCTCATTTCATTGACCTCTTTTTATATACTTTTGGATGCCTTCGTGTAATTTGTTTAATGTTTCTCCTGCAAGCTCTTTTGTGCAGGCAATCCTGATAAATACCCCTGGCATATCAACCCCGAGCAACGGAAACACCGATATTTCCTTAACGTTTTTATTGAAAGATGTTGCAATATCTTTGGCAAGCGCAATTGATTTATCAATGTGTTGGCCATGTATTTCTTCAATGGTAAGGAATCTGCCCTTGCCCTTTTTTGTGTTTGTATATGCTATAAAGATATCTTCTTTTTCCTTTATGCTCAAATCCAAAGCCAGCATCAGCGAGGCGTTTGTTTTGTTTATCCTGTTTACATGTTCAAGGTGTATGTCGATATTATCTGCGCCCTCATAAATACTCATATTATAACCCTTACTGTCAAAGGATTTTTTAAACATACCCCAAATGGGTTCAGATTTATCACCCAATCTGTAAACAATTATGCTGTCAGCGGCATAGACGCTAAAGAGTGGAAAAAGCAAACATACGATAATCAAAGTGTACTTCTTGTAGTACTCAAAACGCAAATTCATACATCGCCCTTTTTTTCTTTTATCTTTCTGTATGTGTAGCCTATTGTCCATATTCCTGCCAGAAAAAGGAAAATAATAAAGAAAATCCAGACAAAAGCGCCGAGTATATGCAGAAATATCCACAAAAAAAACAGTATTATAAAAACTGCAAAGCTTATTATGATACCTGAGATGAGGATAGCAGAGCCGGTAAGAATATCTTTTACTATATGCGGCATTTTTTGCCTGTCCTTTCGTCTATTTAGTCTACAAGGTTTTTTGATTGTGACACAATAAACCAATTAAACCGAATAAACCAGAGAAATACATGAAGTTATTTCTGTCCCAAGATATATCTTTCCAGATTTACGGCTGCCAACGCACCATCGCCAACTGCGGTGGATATCTGTCTCAATGTCTTTTTTCTGACGTCGCCGGCAATATATAATCCACTTGTTTTGGTCGATAGTGCTTCATCTGTTATTATGAATCCTGCTTCATCCCTGTCTATGAGATTGCCGAGAAAGGCTGTGTTTGGTCTCGCACCTATATAAACGAAAACACCATCGGTCGATATATCTGTCTGTTCTTTTGTCTTTGTATCTTCAATTGTTATATATTCGACCTGGTCTTTGCCGCCTATCTTTATTGGTATCTTATTCCACAAAAACTCCATCCTGTCGTTCTTGAATGCCCTTTCCTGTAATATCTTCTGTGCCCTCAAGGCGTGACGTCTGTGGATGACATAGACCTTTTTTGCGATGTTTGCAAGGGAAAGACCCTCTTCGATAGCTGCATCGCCTCCACCGATGACCGCAACAACAAGGTTCCTGAAAAATGCACCGTCGCATGTTGCACAATAAGAGATACCTCTACCTGCGTATTCGTTTTCACCTGGTATGTTCATTTTAGCAGGTTCAGTGCCGGTTGCAATGATCAACCCTATAGATTCATAAAGCGCATCCGTTGTTTTTATGATAAATCGTTGGTTTTGATATGAAACATCTTCTACTTCTGAAAATTCCTTAATTGATAAACCGGTGTTTTTCGCATGTGCAGTAAAGCGATCCATAAGGTCTTTGCCGGATATGCTATCGGGAAACCCGGGATAATTTTCTATATTCCAAGAATTTAAAGGTGTACCACCAGATATTATCTTTTCAATAAGTAGTGTATCTATCCCCGCCCTCATAAGATATATACCAGCGGTAAGTCCGGCTGGTCCGCCACCTATTACTATTGCTTCATGACTTTCTGTCATATTGACCTCCTCTTGGTTTGTTTCCGATAGCTCATTTTAAGGAATTCGTCAATAATATTCAAATATATTTTTTGAAATATATCATTTGTATCGAAAAACCATCAAAAATATGCTTGACTTATGGTCGTTTACCTGCGATTATTATTCGTTCAGTGATTGAACAAATCAAACACATTGTTTTTATTCAAGATATGCCAGTTATGGTACGGCGGTAGCCTAACCAGATTTTGGATGTGCAACAAGTAGTACAAACCATCAACAAATAGCAATTCGAGACAGAAAAAACATGAATGAGACTGAGTACAAAACGTTAAAAGAACTGTCAACTGATGGCACCTTATCGCAGCGCGATCTTTCCAAACGTATTGGCTTGAGTCTCGGAAGCGTGAATTATATCATTAAGGAACTTGTCAAAAAGGGATATATTAAAACACAGAAATTCAAAAACTCGAATAACAAGGCAGCCTATGTTTACGCCGTAACGCCAAAGGGGATAAGCGCAAGAGTTAAGCAGACACAATATTTTCTGCGAGTAAAAATTGAAGAGTATGAGAGGCTTAAAAAGGAGATAGACGAATTAAAAAAAGAAAATATGTACAAATAATAGTTATTTTTGTCTTTTGATTTGTACAGATAAATATCAAAGAACAAAGATGTTAAAGCAAGACAATGCTATATCCTGTTAAAACAGCATGCCTCTTTTTTTGATATTTCACGAATCCATACATTCAAGTGATACGAATTTCAATTGTAATAGTTTAAAGGAGAGACAATTAGTAATTTTTTCTGCCGTCATTTCTTTACGCAATTATTATATCGAAAAAAGCTGGGTTATCAATTAAATAGTAGACATTTAAGTATCAATTAAATTATTGACGTAATTCTATTGGGTAGGGATTAATAAAGATGACATTAATTAATAAAACAAACGAGCGTAGCGTTAAAATTGGCTTTATAGAGCTTGGTTATGTAGGTTCGCCAATTTTTATTGAATTATGGAAAGCTGGATTTAAAGCATAACAAGCTACAGGTATTTACAAATCAAACAATGAAAACAGTAGCTATAATTCAGGCCAGAATGAATTCTGAAAGACTTCCCGGGAAAACATTATTCCAAATATCGGGCAGACCTGTACTGCAATATATTATTGACAGACTCATCCATTGTGACGGTATTGCAGAGATCGTTGTTGCAACATCGGTCATGGCTGAGAACGACGCTGTTGATTTTTATTGTATTGAGAGAAAGATCGCATGCCACAGGGGACCAGAAGAAGACGTGGCAAAGAGGTTTATCGAGGTTCTCGAAAAATATGGTTATGAAAGTTTTGTAAGAGTGAACGGCGACAGTCCTTTGATAGATCAGCGATTGATTTCAAAGGGAATTAAAATATTTTTCAACAAAAACTACGATCTGGTTACAAATGTATTCCCGAGAACTTATCCGAAAGGTCAATCGGTCGAAGTTATTAAAGCTGAATCGTTTAAGGCAGCTTATTCGAAAATGGAAGAAAAGGATGATAAAGAGCACATTACAAGGTATTTTTATAGCCATTCGAATGAATACGAGATATTCAATTTCGAATCAGGAAATTACTACGGAGACATCCAGTTATCGGTTGATACCCCTCGTGATATGAGAGTATTTGAGAACATAATAAAAAAAATGGATAGATCGCATTGGGAATACTCGTATGAAGACATACTCAGGATTTATCAAAATATGACTGAATGAATGAAACCGTGATGAAAACGAAGAGAAAACTGAACGTGGGCATTATTGGATTGGGTGTTGGCGAGCAGCATATAGCAGGCTATCATAATCATCCAAACTGCAAAGTGGTGGCACTGTGTGACTTTTCGGAAGAAAAATACAAGATGGCAAAGGAAAAATATCCCGGAATGAAGGTTGTCAGGGATGCGGATGAACTCCTTAATGACCCTTATATCGATGTGGTGTCCATAGCTTCGTATGATCATTACCATTATGAACAAATAATCAGGGCAATCGAGAACGACAAACATGTTTTTGTAGAAAAACCATTTTGCCTTTTTGAGCATGAAGCTGTTGAAATTCGGTCTAAACTTATAAAAAAACCATATTTAAAGATGTCGTCCAACCTTGTTCTTAGAAAATCCCCCAGATTCATGCTTTTGAAAGAAATGATACAAGAAGGGGTATTTGGTGAGCTGTTTTATCTTGAAGGTGATTATAACTACGGAAGGCTCCATAAGATAACCGATGGCTGGAGGGGGAAGATGGACTTCTACTCTGTTGTTTATGGTGGAGGAGTCCATATTGTTGATCTTTTAATGTGGGTAACAGGGGACACTATCGTAGAGGTTGTATCTTACGGTAACCGTATTGTCACAAAAGATACAAGATTCCGCTTCAATGATTTGAACGTAAGCCTATTGAAATTTAAAAGCAATGCAATAGCAAAGGTATCGGCAAATTTCGGATGTGTATTTCCACATTTTCATGGGCTTTGTGTGTACGGAACTAGAGCAACTTTTATCAATGGAATGGAGTATGGTATGTTGTTTGATTCCAGAAACAATTCGGGTTTATTCAAAAAGATAACTGAGCCATATCCAGGGGTTCACAAAGGGGCATTGATTTACAGTTTCGTTGATTCTATTTTAAGCAATTCCCAATCGGATGTTATGGCAGATGATATTTTCAATAGCATGTCTGTCTGTTTTGCCATAGAAAAAGCATCTACAATATCAGATAAAGTCGTAGTTCAGTATGTTTAAGGAGGTTTTGGTATGAGGACAATTCCTTTCGGAAAGCCTATCATTGGAGATGAGGAGAAGAAAGCTGTTGCGGACGTGCTAAACGGTACAATACTTGTGCATGGGCCGAGATCAAAAGAATTCGAAACACTTTTTGCAAAATATACAGGTGCTCCATATTCAATCTCTGTTTCGTCATGTACAGCAGCCCTGCACTTGACTTATTTTTATTATGGTATAAAACAGGGCGATGAAGTGATAGTGCCGGCCATGACACACGCTGCAACAGCCCATGCAGTCGAGTTGTGTGGTGCAAAACCTGTATTTATTGATGCAGAGAGGGAAACAGGAAATATAGATATCGATCGGATATCGGATAGCATAACAGATTGTACAAAGGCTATTTCCGTTGTGCATTACCTGGGAATGCCGGTTGACATGGAAAGTATAAACAAAATTGCTGATAAACATAAACTTTTTGTTGTAGAAGATTGTGCCCTTGCTATAGGCACATATTTCAAAGGAATTCATGCGGGACTCCATGGTGATACGGGGTGTTTTTCTTTTTATCCGGTTAAACATATGACAACGGCTGAGGGAGGAATGCTTATTACACGTCACGCTGAGATTGCGGAAAAGATTACAAGAGAAAAGGCATTCGGTGTTGACCGTACTCCCAGCGAAAGGAGTATACCTGGTGTTTATGATGTTACAATGCTTGGATATAACTATCGTATGAATGAAATTGAAGCCGCACTCGGTGTAGAGCAATTGAAGAGAATAGATATATTCCTTAAGAAAAGAAGAGAGAATTATGAAAGTCTAAACAGAGCATTAAAGGATGTGGATGAGATAAGCACTTTCAAGTCAAGCTACAAAGATTATCAGAGTAGTTATTACTGTTATTCCGCAATACTGAATGAAAAACTCAGGCAGAAACGCTTTGAAATAGTCGAGTATCTCAACAGGCATGGTGTGGGTACAAGCGTATATTACCCAAGACCTGTTCCGCATTTTACATATTACACGAAGAAATATAAATACAAAGAAGACAGTTTTCCGGTTGCCTCTTGGATAAGTAGTAGTTCGATTGCGTTGCCGGTAGGTCCTCATCTGGATGCTGAAGATATTGAATACATTGCGGATACGCTCAAAAATGCCATTATGGAGGTAAAATAAATATGAATAACACAACGCCAAAGAGAATCGCTTTGATAGGAGGGGCAGGTTTTATAGGCCATAATATTGCGCTTGAACTCAAAAAGAGAGGACATGATGTACATGTCGTTGATAGCCTTTTTATAAATAATTTGTTATATTTTTCTTCTACAAACAATACTATTCTCAATCGTGATCTTTATTTGAAGATGATTAATGAAAGGATATCTTTGTTGAACGACTCCAGAATTCAACTTCATGTACAGGATGCACGCGAGTATTACCAGTTGACTCATACCCTTAACAAGATAAAGCCTCAGACAATAATACTGCTTGCCGCTGTTGCACATGCCGATCGCTCAAATAAAGATCCTTACAGCACTTTCGATCACAGCTTTCGTACACTTGAAAACGCCCTTGATTTTGCAAGAAACACAGAATGGCCGGCTGAGCATTTCATATATTTTTCTTCGAGCATGGTTTATGGAAATTTTCCTGGCGGTCATGTCACTGAAGAGACTCCCTGCGAGCCATTAGGTATATATGGTGCCCTTAAGTTTGGGGGTGAGAAACTTGTAATTGCCTATAATCAGGTATTTAATCTGCCATATACCATTGTCAGACCTTCAGCGCTGTATGGAGAGAGATGTGTAAGCAGGCGGGTCGCCCAGATTTTTATAGAAAACGCACTTCAGGGAAGAGATATTTCCATAAAAGGCGATGGATCTGATCGACTTGATTTTACTTATATCGGTGACCTTGTCTCGGGCATCGTAAATGTTGTCGAGAATGACAACTCAAAAAACCAGATATTCAATATGACTTATGGAGAATCGCGCTCGATAGGTGATCTTGCAAGGATAGTGTCAGAGCTTTTTCCTGATATTAAGATTCATTATGATCCGAAGGACAGCCTTATGCCTGACCGTGGAACACTTTCTGTTGAAAAAGCAAAAAAGATGATCGGGTATACGCCTCAGTATCCTATAGAAAAGGGGCTTAAAAAATATATCGATTGGTACAGGTCTATATTATAGATTAAGTGAACAACGACATGGAGTTTCAGAGTAAATATATTATAAAAGATGACTGGCTGACACTAGTTTTAAAATGCCCTTCATTCCGGCTTATTATGGAGGGTGATTCGATGCAATGCTTGAAAAATAAGAAAGATATGGAGTCGGAACATTTTACTTGCCTGCTTAACTCTACCGTATTTTTATTTAGCAAAGTGCAAACAGGCAAGATTGACCAGATTGATTTTCTTGAGGAAAACAATTTCCACCTGATCGATACAAACATAGTTTTCGAAAAAGATATTGAAGGCGGCTTCAAAGATCCAAAAGACTACGATATCCGATTTGCTTTGGCTGATGACGAATTACAGACTGTAGATCTGGCAGGTAGATCTTTTTTATACAGTCGTTTCCACCTTGATGGTAAATTTAAAAAAAAGCAGGCAGACATATTAAAGGGTGAATGGGCAGGTAATTTCTTCAAAAAAAAACGTGGTGACTCAATGGTTGTTGCAGTATCAAAAGGAAAGGTTATAGGTTTCCTTCAGTTGATTTATGATATGCCAAGGGCAACATTGGTGATTGACCTGATAGGTGTTGATAGCAAATATAGAAGAAGAGGAGTTGCAAGCGGTATGATCTCTTTTGCCGAAACTTATTGCAATGGTTTCAAGAGGATCCAGGTAGGAACCCAGCTTGCAAATATGCCTTCATTGAGATTTTACCAAGATATTGGTTATAAAATATCTTCATCGTATTATGTGTTTCACTACCATAACCTTGTTGAAAGCAAGAAAGGGCATGAATGAAAATAGGAAGCTGTGATTTAAGCAAAGATGTATTTATTATTGCTGAAATTGGCAATAATCATGAGGGAAGCTACACTATGGCTGAAGAGCTTATTGGTTTGGCCGCACAGACAGGTGTTCATGCAGTCAAATTCCAGACGTTTATTCCTGATAGACTTGTCTCGGAAAAAGAAAAAGAGCGGATACGTCAATTGAGAAGATTTCAGTTGAGCTATGATCAGTTTGCAAAACTGAAAAAAGTGGCGGATAGAGCCGGGGTCGTGTTTCTGTCGACCCCTTTTGATATAGAAAGCGCATTGTTTTTAAATGATCTTGTACCGGCATTCAAGATAGCATCGGGTGACAACAATTTTTTTCCTCTGATAGAAGCCGTTGCTAAAACAGGAAAACCTATTATCCTGTCGGCAGGTATGACCTCTTATGAAAACATAGAAACAACAAAAAATTTTATAGAACGGATATGGGAGGAGCACAATATAGCAGAACGTGAATTGGCTATACTTCACTGTGTGGTAAATTATCCGACAGCAGTCAGAAATGCAAACCTGTTGTTTATCAAAAAACTGTACGAACTTGGTGTAACTGTTGGTTATTCTGATCATACTATTGGTATTAGTGCTGCTTTGCATGCCGTTGTTCTTGGTGCGCGAATTATCGAAAAACATTTTACTTCTTCAAAGAGTTATTCTAATTTCCGCGATCATGAGATATCCGCAGACCCTGATGAAATGAAATCCCTTGTAATCAATATCCATGAGACGATGGAAATGCTTGGTGATGGGGAAAAGCGGGTCTTGGAAGATGAGGAAGCCCTGCAACAAAATGTGAGACGTTCAATAGTTGCCGGAAAGGATCTAGGCAGGGGTACAATAATTGCCATGGAACATCTGAACTGGGTAAGGCCTGGGATAGGTCTTCCCCCTGGATCTGAGGGCTTGATATTAGGTAAAGCCCTCAAAAGATCTTTGACTAAGGGGGAATTAATTCTGCAGGATTATGTGACTGAATAAATATTAAGGGGAGGAAAATGGGCTATAGATTTTTAATTACTGGTGGTGCAGGATACATTGGCTCGATTCTTGTCCCGGAGCTATTGCGACGGGGTCATGTTGTAACCGTGCTTGATAATTTTATGTATGACCAGAGTTCATTGCTTGAATGTTGTGGGAATGAGAACTTTTTTATCCACAGGGGGGATGCACGTGATGAGGGTATTGTGAAACCTTTATTAAAAAAAGTGGACTATATAATCCCCCTTGCAGCACTTGTGGGGGCTCCTCTTTGCGGGCAGGACAAAACAGGTGCAATTACTACAAACAGAGATGCCGTGAATCTCCTGTCAAGGTTTTCATCAAAACAACAGCGTATTATAGTGCCGACTACGAACAGTGGCTACGGTATAGGGCAAAAAGGTGTTTTTTGCACTGAAGAAACACCGATAAATCCCATCACTTTATATGGCAAAACCAAGATGGAGGCAGAAAAGATAGTGCTTGACAGGGGTAATTCCATTAGTTTCAGGCTGGCTACAGTGTTTGGAATGTCGCCAAGAATGCGTATCGATCTGCTCGTTAATGATTTTACATACAGGGCTGTTAAGGATAGGTTTATCGTCATCTTTGAAGGTCATTTCAAGAGAAACTATATCCATATAAGGGATGTTGCAAATGCTTTTGTGCATGCGATTGAAAATTTTGACAGAATGAAGAACAATGTTTATAATGTTGGCTTATCCGACGCAAATCTTTCAAAGCTGGAACTTTGTGAAAAAATTAAAGATCAGGTGCCCGACTTTGTATATATTGAGGCATCGGTTGGAGAAGACCCCGACAAAAGGGATTATATCGTGTCGAATGAAAAGATCGAAAAGACAGGATATAAACCGGTCTATTCAATAGAAATGGGAATAAAGGAACTGATAAAGGGATACAGAATTATTTCAAACAGCAAATATGGCAATGCATAAAGAATCGAAGATATATGTCGCCGGGCATACGGGATTGCTCGGTTCTGCGGTTCTCAGTAAATTGCTATCAGCGGGCTATATGAATGTTATTACGAGGACGCATGCCGAGCTAGATCTGACGAGAAAAACCCTTGTAGATAGGTTTTTTGAAGAGGAGCACCCTGAGTATATTTTTTTATGTGCGGGATTGACCGGCGGGATTATGGCCAACACAACATATCCGGCTGATTTTCTCTATACAAATATTGCGATTCAGAATAATGTTTTTGGAGCTGCACATAGATACAATGTCAAACATGTTGTTTTCTATGGTTCTTCGTGTATTTACCCTAAATTTTCTCCTCAGCCCATAAAAGAGGAGTATCTTTTTACAGGCTTGATAGAAAACACGAGCGAGGCCTATGCGGTTGCCAAGATTGCAGGCATTACAGCTTGCAAGGTTTTCAACAGGCAATACAAGACAAATTGCTATATTGCGCTTGTCCCAAATTCCATTTATGGCCCAAGGGATAATTTTGATGCAAACAATTCACATGTAGTATCGGCTCTTTTGGACAAATTTCATAAAGCAAAGTCAGAGCGAAGCAAAGAGATCATGCTTTGGGGTTCAGGAAATCCAAGAAGAGAATTTCTTTTCTGTGAGGATGTAGCGGATGCTTCGATATATGCTATTTTACATTCAGATGAGCTTGAAAACATCCATTATAATGTAGGAAGTGGTGTAGACTACTCGATAAAAGAACTTGCAGAGGTAATAAAGGAGGTTGTCGGGTATACAGGTTCGATATCTTGGGATGGTACGATGCCGGATGGTACACCTAAGAAGCTGCTTGACAGTTCAAGGTTCAATAAATTAGGGTGGTATCCTGTAACACCGCTGAAAATGGGTCTGGAACTGACTTATTCATGGTATTTACAGAGTGACAACATATCGAAATGATGAATGATATAGGTTTACTCAGGATGATTAAGGAAAAGGCAGGGTGGATACGCACCGAAACGTTGAATATCCATAAAAATGCACCTGAAACGAGGCTCGCATCTTCTTTATCGGCAGTTGAGATTTTTGCAGTATTGTATTACGGAGGAATTCTGAGTTATAACGCGAAAGATATAAGGTGGGATAAACGGGACCGTTTTATTATAAGCAAGGGACATGGTTCTATTTCTTTGTACCCTGTGCTTGCAGATTTGGGTTTTTTTCAGAAGGAAGAAATACAGAAGGTATGCAAACAAGGGTCTTTTTTGGGCGGCATCCCCGATGCATCAATCCCGGGGTATGAAACGATAAACGGTTCTCTTGGCCACGGTGTTGGCGTTGCCTGTGGAATTTCCCTTGCACTTCAAAAAAGAAATAAACAAGAAAGCGTTTTTGTCCTTATGGGTGACGGCGAACTTTATGAAGGATCTGTTTGGGAGGCCTTTATGTTTGCCGGAGAGCACAAGTTGGAGAACCTCAATGTCATTGTTGACAGCAATAAAGCTTCCATGCTTGGTTATTGCAGAGACATAATTGATTTTGATCCACTCGGTAAAAAGCTGAACTCTTTTAGATGGAAAGTGTTTAATGTAGACGGCCATGATATAGCCAAATTATTCGATACACTGACCAAGATGAAAAAAACACGCAAAGGTAATCCCAAAATCCTGATTGCCGATACCGTCAAAGGAAAAGGTGTGCCAAGACTCGAAAACGATCCGTTGAGCCACATAAAAAGTCTGACGCCGGAAGAGGTTGATAGTATCATCGAGAGGTTCTTTGGATAAAGAAAAAAAGGCAATGAGGGATGTTTTTATTGAGCGGATTTATGAGAGAATGCTCACCGATAAAAATGTCTTTTTTCTTACAGCCGATTTCGGATCTCCTGTGTTGGACAAATTAAGAGATGATTTCAAAGACAGGTTTATCAATGTGGGAATTGCGGAGCAAAACCTTGTAAATATTGCAGCGGGGCTTGCAACCGAGGGGTTTTGTGTATATGCATATGCAATAGCACCTTTTTTAACAATGAGGGCATTTGAACAGATACGCAATAATCTTTCCCTACTTTCAAGGGCACACAAATTGAATGTTAACCTGATAGGTGTTGGGGCAGGGCTCAGTTATGATCTTTCCGGCCCTTCACACCACAGTGTTGAGGATATCTGCATCATGAGGGCTCTTCCGTATATTGATGTTATTTCTCCCAGCGACTGGGTGCTGGCGGAGAAGATTTTTGATTATACTGCTGAAAATAAAAGGCCTAAATATTTACGTTTCGACGGGAAACCTTTGCCTGCCATTTATGACTGTAATTCATTGATAGATTTCAGAAAAGGTTTTGTCGAATTAGCCGAAGGAGATTCAGTGTGTCTTGTTTCGACCGGATATATGACACACACTGCATTAAAAGTTATCGAGGAATTAAAAAAAGAAGGTCTGAAGGCAGGGCTTATAGATCTTTATTTTCTAAAACCATTCAGCAAATTATCACTCTCTCAAAAATTGTCTAAATACAAATACCTGATAACCATTGAAGAAGGATTTATCAATAAAGGAGGGCTTGACAGTCTTATATCAACCCTGATTGAAAGTGAAGAGCTTGACATAAAGCTAAAAAGAATAGGTTTTGATGACATGTATGTATTTGATGTTGGCAGCAGAGAGTACCTCCACGGCAAGTACGGTTTGGATTATGGGCACATTGTAAATCTTGTAAAAGATATAAAAATTATTTAAAGTGATGGCACAGACAGACATAGTATTGATCAATCCGGGGAACAGAAGACAGATTTACCAAGAGCTTGGAAATGATTTTTCTGCAGTGGAGCCTCCTTTCTGGATTGCAGTTATGGCTGCATATCTTAAGATTTGTGGGTTCAAAACAGAGGTTATTGACGCAAATGCGGACAATCTTTCCCTTGAGGATATCACGACAAGGATTAACGAGATAAATCCGTTGCTCTCTTCTGTTATTGTCTATGGTTCGCAGCCATCTGCCTCGACGCAGAATATGACTGTTGCAGGCAATATATGCAGAGCCATCAAGAACAATACATCGTCAAAGGTTGCAATAGGCGGGCTTCATCCATCGGCTTTGCCAAGGCGGACACTTCAGGACGAAAGAGTTGATTTTGTGATTGACGGAGAGGGACCGTATACTTTAGAACATTTACTTCGGGTTCTAAAATCTGGAAAAACCGACTATTCATCAGTGCCAGGTTTATGGTATCACGACAGAGATGGGCTGCAATGCAATCCGAGGGCCCCGCTTATTCAGGATCTTGACAGGATATTATCTGTAGGTGCGTGGGATCTTCTACCCATGCATAAATATAAAGCACACAACTGGCATTGTTTCGACGATATTGAAAACAGGATGCCATACGGTGCAATCTATACGAGCCTTGGCTGTCCCTATTCTTGTATTTTCTGCTGCATCAATGCACCGTTCGGCAAACCAGCGATAAGATTCAGGAGTCCCGAACTTATCATAGAAGAGATAGGCATTCTTGTGGAAAGATATGGTGTAAAAAATATAAAGATCGTAGATGAACTTTTTGTGCTGAACGAAAAACACTATATGACTATTGTAGAGTTACTGATAAAAAGAGGTTATGGAGTTAATATCTGGGCCTATGCAAGGGTCGATACGGTTAATCCTGATAACCTGAGGAAGATGAAAAAAGCTGGTATAAACTGGCTTGCCCTTGGGATCGAATCATCAAACCCAAAAGTGAGAGATGGTGCTAGGAAAAAGATGAAGACAAAAGATATAAAATATGTAGTAAAAACTATTCAGGAAAGTGGAATTAGGGTGATTGGCAATTTTATCTTTGGACTGCCTGATGATAATATGCATACCATGGAGGAGACATTCCAACTCGCAGTTGATTTAAACTGTGAATTTGCGAATTTTTATTGCTGTATGGCATATCCTGGCTCTAAGCTCTACGATATTGCTATTGAAAAAGGATGGAGGCTACCCACCGAATGGCATGGATATTCCCAGCATTCCTACGAGACATCCCCTCTTCCTACAAAATATATTGATTCTAAGGAGGTTCTTAGATTCCGTGATGAGGCTTTTCACAGATATTTCGAAAATCATGGATATCTCAGTATGATAGAAGATAAATTTGGTTCAAAGGTAAGAAAGCATATACAAGAAATGACTAAAACAAGACTAAAACGCAGGATTCTTGGAGAATGAATTATGTGCATAGAAATCATATGAAAAAAATACTGATTGACAGTCTAAACAGTAACATCAATACAACGAACAATATCCTTGGCGATGATAAGTTGATCGCAGCAACAACCGATGTTGCACTTGAAATAATAAAGGCCTTTCGTAACGATAATAAGGTATTATTTTG
>MWEV01000243.1 GCA_002071245.1 Deltaproteobacteria bacterium ADurb.Bin026 | reverse complement strand
AAAACAAAGGCCTAATGCATGATATTGCCGTTGCAATCGAAGACGGTCTGACAGTATATGCCGAATGTGCTGGATTGGTGTATCTCAGCAAAGGATTAAGAGCAAACAATAAATTATACAACATGGTTGGGATAATCCCATCTGAGGCGGAAATATCAAGGCATCCCGTTGGGCACGGCTATATTGAGGGGAAAATTATATATGATAATCCATTTTTCCCTGTGGGTACTTTAATGCGGGGCCATGAATTTCACCATTCGAAACTTTCTTCAGTCGATGGGCTTCAGTGTGCGATAACACTCAAAAGAGGGCACGGCATCAACGGTACGCTTGATGGGATTGTTTATAAAAATATGTTTGCCGCATACACTCATATCCACGCACTCAGCACACCGGGATGGGCAGACGCTTTTGTTGCAAACATATTGAATGAAAGATGTTTTTTTAAAAATACACGCATGAAAACGTTGGAGATTCGACTCAAACAATGAACTAAGCGCCATGAGCTAAATAAAGGAGGATGGATTATGGCAACAGTTTGTCCGGTTTGCAAGGTAGAGGTAGAAGAAAAAAAGGCAAGAGCAACAAGCACTTATAATGAGCAGACCTATTTTTTTTGTTGTAAAGCTTGCAAGAAAAAATTTGACGAAGAACCAGAAAAGCATGCAAAAAAGGATAAACAATCTGTATAAAAAGGATAGAAAAAAGATATATTGCTCAAAACCATTAAACTCAATAGGAGGTGTCATATGTCAAAAACAACGCTTGGAGGAATTGAAATTGAAATTGACGAGGATGGTTTTATCCAGGAACCAGAGAAGTGGAATAAGGAAGTGGCTGAAGATCTGGCAAAGATCGAACAGGCGTTTCCAATGTCAGAAGAACACTGGAAGCTGGTCAACTATCTTAGAGATTATTTTATAAAATACGAAATCGCTCCGCCCATCAGAATGCTTGTTAAACAAACAGGGATAGATCTGAAGAAAATCTATCAATTATTTCCTGGTGGTCCAGCAAAAGGTGCATGTAAAGTGGCTGGCTTGCCCAAGCCTACAGGATGTGTGTAAGACTTAAGGGGTCTTATGGGGGTCTGGAAAAGGTTTTTTAGAAACCTCAGGCCCTCAGATCCAGGACTTTCTTTATGAACATTTTTCTTGTCATTTTTACCTATTTCTCCTACTGCTTCATTGCAGTGGCATATACCATTAAGATCGCTAAATACATCAAACTACCAGTACATCTCCGATGGGAACTATATCCGGTTATGCATGAAGAAAAATACCACTATGGGGGTTCTTATCTTGAGCAAAAGGACTGGTGGGACTATGGTCAACACAAATCCTTGTGGAAGGCACTTAGATATCTTTTAAGGGATTATCTCTATTTTGAATCTTATCTCAAAAAGGATAAAGTGTATTGGTTTTTTCTTTATATCGCCCATATAAGCTTTTTGGCTCTTATCCTTTTTCAGATCCTTATAATCTCAAGCGCAATTATCGAACTAAATGGGATAAGGATTGCAGGAGATTCTGCATCATTGATAAAAATATCTGGCATTATCTGCTTTATCACAGGCATAATAGGCAATATGGGCCTCTTTATTATAAGGCTTTCAAGGCCTGACCTTCGTATTTATACAAACATACTTATATACTTTGGCTATATGTTTTATATTCTCTTGTGTATCATTGGTCTTTTAGCATTGTATTACGCTGATTCTCACTTTTTATGGTACAGAGAGTTTTGGAAGGGTATGTTTATTTTACAACCTATTAGTGTAAGTTTTATAATGGCAATCTTCATCATGCTTATAAATCTCCATCTTGTCTATTTGCCTTTTACAAAGGCAATCCACTATATAACACGTCTATTTGCCTTTTTTTTAATTCGCTGGGATGACAAACCAAATAAAAAGGGTGGAAAGCTTGAGAAAAAGATTATGGAGAAAATGGATCAGAAGGTTAGCTGGTTAGGGCCCCATATAGAGGCAGGAAAACGTTGGATTGATCTTGCAAAAATGGATAAGAGATGAAAATAGAGGATCTAAGTAAAAAAAGCGAACAACTTATAGAGATTACACCCCATGATTTCATCCCACTGCCGTATCCCTATAATAATCCGGCAGACGAACCACCCATGAAAAGATTAACAGAAGAGCAGAAGGCACGGTATGAAGCATCCCTTGATGGGATACTTGCCATAGGTATACCAAAACCATCAAACAAAGAAGAGGAAGAAGGTTTTGTTAAGAGGTTTCTTTCAGGCCTTGAAAAACTGCTTACCCCTGCAAACAACTGGACCTTTCTGCAACCCCTTTACCACTCCCTTGAATACTGTGTCAAGTGTCAGATATGTAACGACTCATGTCCAGCATATTTGGCAAGTGGAAAAAAAGAGATTTATCGACCTACATATAGAGCCGAGGTGCTTCGGAGAATAATTAATAAATATATAAAAAAGAGTAACAAGGTACTTCTAAAACTGGCTGGCAGCGATATTGACCTTAACTGGACCCTTGTGGCAAGACTTGGAGAACTTGCATATCGATGCACACTTTGCAGAAAATGCGCGCAAGTTTGTCCCCTTGGAGTTGATAATGGTCTTATAAGCCGTGAGATAAGAAAGATATTCAGCCAAGAGATGGGGATAGCCCCCAAAGAACTCCATGAAATGGGTACTGTGCAACAGTTAAGGACGGGTTCATCAACAGGTATTACACCAAAGGCACTTGGAAATATCATAGAGTTTATGGAAGAGGAGATAGAGGAAAAAACTGGAAGAAAGATAAAAATACCTGTAGATAAAGAAGGTGCTGAAATACTATTGATCCATAATGCAGGGGAATTTATCTCCTGGCCAGAAAATACAGAGGCATTTGCTATAATCTTTGATGCAGCAGGTATAGACTGGACCCTCGCAAGCGACCTTATAGGCTATGATGCAGTTAATTATGGGGTCTGGTATGACGATGTTCAGCTTGCACGGATTGCCGTTAAACACGCTGAGATCGCAAGACAACTGAAGGTGAAGAAGATAAATGTAGGTGAATGCGGCCACGCCCATAAGGCAATGATAGTTGTAGCAGACAGAGTTCTTACGGGAGAGTTGAATATTCCCAGAGAGAGTGCGCTGCCTATACTTCAGGAACTGGTATGTAATGGGAAGATCAAACTTGATCCATCCCGTAACAATTTTCCTGTAACACTCCATGACCCCTGCAATATGGT
>MWEV01000242.1 GCA_002071245.1 Deltaproteobacteria bacterium ADurb.Bin026 | reverse complement strand
CACCTTTTCGTTATCTACCCTCGGCGGTTTTCTGTGTACACCTACCACTGCCAGATCAGAGCAATGGACCGCGCCGCACATATTGATACAACATGCTACCGCGATCCTCACATATGCGGGTAATTTCATGCTTGTAAAATACTCATGCATCTCATCCATTATTGCCTTTACAAGACCTGATGCATCTGTTGCAGCACTATGGCAATGGATCCAGCCCTGGGTATGAATGATATTTGAGATGCTGTTTCCTGTACCACCTGCTGGCAGACCAAGCCTTTCAGCCTCCTCGATGATGCCGTTAACATTAGATTTGTTATCAGTTATAAATTCTATATTATAACGACTTGTAAACCTCAAATGACCGTCACAATACTTGTCTGCGATGTCGCATATATCCCTAATAAAATCTACGCTTACAAGCCTTGGCGATCCAACCCTTACTGTATAGACCTCATCGCCGGTTTCAGAAACGTGCTTTAAAACACCGGCGCGAACCTTTTCATGATATTTCCATTTACCGTAATTTCTTTTTATTGCATCAGGTAGCATGTCCCTATAATCAGGCGGTCCTAAATCTGTTCTTCCCATAATTTACCTCCGAATGGTTAATAAGCTTGCGCTACGCGATCTGCGCATAGCATTAAAAATATACATACGGATTTGCCCTTGGTTTGTAAACCATCTGCGGAACTGGCGGTATGCCCACCTCTTTTAAGAAGTTCTTAAGCCCCATTCTTTCGATTAGTTCTGCAAGCCTTTCTCTTGTGCGGCCGTTTTCATCCCACCAATCCCATATCTTGCGAAGCAGATCTTTGATCTCGTCGTAAGGAGGCTCGATCTTGATAAAAGGCACCAAAACCCATGAAAGATATGCGCCTTTTATGATAGGGGCCTTGCCGCCGACAAGAATAGTGGCACCGCTTTCAATGCCCGGTCTTATTGCCTTTGTCATCTTGTTTATGCAGTGCATGCACCGGACGCAATCATCTGCTTTAAGTATTAATTCTTTATTCTTATCGTCCCATTCAAGTGCCTCGCTTGGGCATTTGTCAACAACGAGTCCTTTTATGTCAAAACCATTATCAACATAATCTTTTACTGCGTTTTGATCGATCCTCAACGCATCTCTCCAAGTGCCTATAATCGTGAAATCCGCCCTGGCTATAGCCGCCACACAGTCGTTTGGGCAACCAGATGCTTTGATTTTAAATTTGTATGGCCAGCGTGGTCTATGAATCTCATCCTGAAATTCCATTGTAAGGTCATAAACGAGTTTGAGTGTGTCGAAGTTGGACCATTCGCAACGTGCCTGGCCCACACAACCCGAGATTGTGCGTAATGCAGAGCCTGAACCGCCAAGGTCAAAACCGGCTTCTGTTACGGTGTCAAAACATGGTTGTAAATTGTCTGTGGTGGTTCCAAGCAGGATAATATCGCCTGTTGAGCCGTGAAAGTTTGTCATACCGCTTCCATATTTTTCCCATATATCACAAATCTGACGCAGGCTCTTTGTGGAATAGAACCATCCTGCAGGTTGGTTGATACGCATAGTATGGAATTGAGCTGCATCAGGGAACTTTTCTGGTTCATCACAATACCTGCCTATTACACCGCTACCATAGCCGGTAACACCTACAATTCCACCATGCTTCCAATGCGTTACACGATCTTTGTAAGATAACTCCTGGATGCCGAGCAGGTCTTTTGCAGCCTTGTTTTTTTTGGCCATTCTTTTAATCTCTTTAACATAGCTCGGCCATGGACCTTTCTCCAATTCGTTCAGCAAAGGGGTATCTTCATCCATCCTTTCACCTCCCTAAAAATTTAGTTGCCTGTATAAAATTAATCCCTGAAATAGGGATATGAAAAACAAATGCAGTATGTGAGGAAATAGGTTCAATAGACTAATATATAGCAACCAAATCATATCTTGTCAATTTGGATTTGGAAATTGATGAATAAAAAAATTATGATGGAAAACTCGAAGCTTATCGGATATCTCTAAACAAAAATCAGGTTCACATATAAAATATGAAACGCATGAGGGGGCAATACATCGATATGCCTTGACATGATTTAGTATATTTGTTAATTAGAAGCTAACCCCATGAGATTCATACACATTCTCGTGTGCCTCTTTACATTGGTCGTTTTTGCTGAAGCAAGCAACGAAGGCTGTATACAATGCCATACAGATGAATCAATCCTTCAGATGCTTGTTAATCCTCCCAAATTAGAAAGGGTTTTAGGTGTCAATCCTGCAGGGGAAATGCCCCCAAGCAAGACCGATGCATATTTCAGGCGTTATCTGGTGGATAGAAGCATCCTAAATAAAGACCCTCATTTTGAAAACGGGTGTGTCTTTTGTCATAAAGGGGATGCTAAATCAATAGACCAGGAATCAGCGCACAAAGGTGTTGTAAAAAGACCTTCTGCTGATCTGAAATTATGCGGAAACTGCCACGATGATATTGCAAAGATATATAGTAGCTCTTTGCACTATAATCTTGCAGGTTTTTTGGACAAGATCACAAAAAGGTTTTCAAAAGATGAGGACAGATTATTCAAAGATAAGGTATTTGGACAATCCTGTAAGAGCTGTCATGCATCATGCGGCGATTGTCATGTAAGTTCACCCTCTGTTAAAGGGATGCGCAGAGGTTTTATAGATGGGCACAGATTTGTGAAAAAGGATGAAAGTAAAACCTGTGCCGTGTGTCATGGCGGAAGGATCTACCCTGAATATATCGGTAAACTAAGCGGAACGCCTGACATCCATTTTCAGAAAGGCATGGGATGCACTGACTGTCATAAAAAGGGGCAAATGCACGGAAGTGGCAATAGCTATACGAACAAGGACGAAACAAAAGACAAACCAAGATGCAATGACTGTCACAAAACGGGCGGGGAGCCCAAGGTCATATCCCGTTTGGCACACTCAAAACACGAGGGAAAGGTGAGTTGTTATGGTTGTCATGTTCATGCAGCATATAGTAACTGTTATGATTGTCATGACGGAAACGCCTCTTCTTCAAAACCATCATTTATCCTTGGCGTTAATCCTATTGACAGGAAGTCTCTGACCACTTTAAGGGCATTGCCGATTGAGCGAAACACCTTTGCTAAATATGGAATAAAGATGGAAAAATTCGATGAAATCCCTGATTACAGGGCTGCACCTGTCCATAGCATAAGAAAATCAACGGATAGGACACGTTCTTGTGATATATGCCACATAAATAAAAAGGATTTTCTTACACGAGGATCACTTTTGAAAAATGGCTCAAGGGCAAATGAAAAGTTGATATTTAATATGGCTCCACTGGATATTAATTAAGGCAGGGGGTTATTTTGCTGAGGATAATAACTGTTTTGACTGTTATTTTGTATTTTATCATATCGTGTACCGCCTACCAGCAGCCTCCATTGACTGAACAGGCATCCATTGAACCAGCCCAGGCGGTTGCCCTCAAAAAAGAGAAGGGCGCTATATTCGTTGATACTATGAGTTACCTTGAATGTATGGATCATAGGATCCCAGATTCGCTCTGTATAGCCTTTGAAGAATTTGAAGAAAAGTCAAAGGCGATTTTGAAGAACAAAGGGCAGCATATCATCTTTTACTGTGAATCGGACGAATGTCTCAGGGCAGGGCAGACATACCAAAAGGCAAAAATTCTCGGTTACAAAAACATATTTATCTTAAATGGTGGTTTGCCGGCATGGAAAAAGGCAGGATATGAAGTGGAATCCATCCACAGAATCAAAAGGGCGCCGGTTGTTTCCATAAAACCTCATATGCTGGAAAGACTGATCAAAGAGAAAAAAGACCTATTCATTCTTGATGCGAGGTCAGAGGATCTGTATAGATCGGGCCATATAGATGGCGCTGTAAATATCCCTCTTTATGAGTTAAGCAAGAGACTAAAAGATATTCCCAAAAATAGATCTGTGCTTGTGATTGATGAGAATGGTAAGAAGTCGTTTCTTGTATGTTGCTGGCTAATCAATAATGGGGTTAAAGACGTCATAAGATTTTACGGGGGAATGAAATACAAAGAGGCTAAAGAAAGAAAAAAAGGATAATTATGGCAGACAAAAACTGGTTCGCATCCCTTTTTATCCTGATGATTTTATTTTTTGCAGGTGAGATATTTTCTGCTGAGGTGAAGATAAATTGTGTTGACTGCCACACAAGCGCAAAGTATAAGGGCATGTATAAAGAATCTGTTCATGGAAACATAGGTTGTAAGGGCTGTCACGAGGATATTAAAAGTCTCGATAGGCATATAATCAAAAAGGAAAAGCCTTCCCTAATCTCATGTGGAAAATGTCACGGTGAAATCGATAAGGCCTATAGAAACAGTTTTCATTACCTTTACGAGGATTTTCGTTGCTATGACTGCCATTATGAGATTCACACGCTGAGACCGGAAAAGGGACAATTTAAGATTACAGTTGCAAAAAATTGCACGAAATGTCATACCAATGAAGAATACGCACTTTCAGGCCATGGCGCTGCAGTAATGAAGGGCAACAAGGATTCAGCAACATGTAGCGATTGTCACGGACTCCATGATACAAAGGCTTACCATACATCAACTGAGCGGTATATCCTCGAGGCGAGGGAGTTTTATAATAGGACGTGTAAATCGTGTCACTCAGACAGGGAGATGATGATAAGGAACGGACTTTCTCCTGATACCGTGAAGTATTATGAAGAGACATACCACGGCAAGGTACAGGATTTAGGATACCCGACCAGTGTTGCTGGCTGTGCAGACTGTCATACTACTCACAATATCCTGGCTAAAAGACATCCTGATTCAGCAATAAATCCGAAGAACCTGACGAAAAATTGTGAAAAATGTCATCACGGAATCCATCCAAGATTTGCAGAATATAAGGCGCATCCTGACTACAAAGACAGAAAGCGATACCCGCTTCTATATGTAAGCTTTTTGTCTATGGTTGTGTTGCTGCTTGTTACATTTGCCTTTTACTGGACCCATACACTCCTCTGGTGGAGAAAGGTTTACTGGGAGAAACATAAACTTGAACAACTCGGCATAAAGCCTGAAAGTCCATTTGCCCATGAGGAGAATATTCAGGAAATAAGGCGGTTTTCAATAAAAGACCGTGTTATGCATGTATTATTGATAATATCCTTTTTTGGTCTCGTAATTACAGGATTTCCGATTAAATATCACAATGTGCCCTGGGCAAAGGTCATTATAAAAATTATGGGTGGCGCACATAATGCTGGCCTTTATCACAGATTAGCCGCAATTATTCTCATCGGGCTTTTTCTTGTTGCGATATGGAGAAGTATACGTTTCTTATTTCCAAAGGGTTTTTGCAAAAAAGACAGAAAAGGATGGCTTGACAGACTCTTTGGTCCTGATTCCTTAATGCCAAACAAGCAGGACTGGCGGCAGTTTAAGGCAATGGTAATGTGGTTTTTCAATAAGGGTGAATATCCAAAATTTGACCGTTGGACATACTGGGAGAAGTTTGATTTTCTTGCGGTCTTCTGGGGTATGTTTATCATTGGCGGTTCTGGCATTACCCTCTGGGCACCTGAAATGGCGTCATATGTATATCCTGGTTGGGTTTTTAATATTGCAAGCATCTTCCATTCGGAGGAGGCCTTGCTTGCAGCACTATTTATATTCACAGTCCACTTCTTCAACACGCACCTGATCCCCACAAAATTTCCTATGGATCCTATCATTTTTACAGGCAGTTATAAGCTTGAGGAGTTGTGGAGATCAAGAACGCTTGAATATGAAAGACTGGTTAAAGAAAAAAGGCTTGATGAATTCAAGATAAAACACCCTGGTTTAGCATTGAAGATCGCTTCGTCTACGTTTGGTTATGTAAGCCTATTGATAGGTATCATTTTTACATTCATCATTCTGTGGACATTTTTTTTCGGCTGATTTCAGTCGTTGTCGTATTCAGTATTTCAAATAAATACTTCTATTTAAATTCATATCCTGATGGCATTTTGTGGTTTCGAGAGTCTTCATTTGTGAGCCAGGCATTTTTTTCTCCCCATATAGAGGAAACCTTGCTATGTAGCCATTCGAACGGAAGATCGGGTTGTGGGTCGTATTTTTCGATGTATTCTATATAGGGTTTTCCATCTGAACCGTATGGGGCAAGTGTAGCATCGTTAATACCATCAAATTCAACAACCGGCACACCGCTTATTTCGCACAGTGATTTGTCAAACGCCGGCGTTACATTCAACCATCTTTGATTGATAAAAATCTGTGTGTATCCGTGGCTTGGAAAAAAATTGATCCCCGTCTGCTCTATTAAATCTTTTGGCATCCTGTGGTTTTTGATCTTTGCGAATTTAAGACGAGATGGTATACCTGTTGCCCTTGCAAGTGCAGCGAGAAGCACTGCCTTTTGCACACAATAGCCTTTAGCCCTTTCCAGCACAGTGCTTGCCACAAAGTCCTCAAATTTCGTCGAAATCATATATACGCTGTAGTGTATGCTATCTCTGACAAAATAGAAAAGCGCTATAGCCTTTTCACTTTCGCTGTTACAGTGGGTTGTTAACTCAACTGCCTTTTTGATGATAGACACATGGTCAGAATTTATAATGATCGTTGGTTTCAGATATATTTCCATTTTGATGTCTATCTCTGCTTCCATTTTGGTTCCCTTTTTTCCAAGAATGCGTTTATACCTTCCATAGCATCTTCTGATGTGCAAAGCCGGGAGAGGGTATCTGTCATGTATTCGAGAGATGTAAAATACTCCATATCCGCTGCCGCATAGAAGGCCTTTTTCGCAGTCTGAACAGCGAGGGGACTTTTTCTTGCAAGAGTAGCAGCCCATTCGCGGGTGTTTTGTTCAAGTTCATCCTGCTTTACTATTTTGTTAATCAGCCCAATATCTAATGCCCTTTGCGCCTTTATCATATCGCCGTATAACAAAAGTTCGAGAGTACGTTTCCTCCCAACTGAACGGGAGACAGGAACGGCCGGACCAATACAGTTAAGGCCAACATTGATTGCTGTTAATCCAAAAGATGCATCTTCAGATGCAATTGCCAGATCAGCGGCTGCGGTTAGGCCTGTCCCAATAGCCGCTGCCACGCCCTGAACCTGTGCTATTACAGGTTTTCTGATACGACCAATAGTAGCAAGGCTTTTCCCCATGTGCCCTATCCAGTCACGATACTCAAGTGCACTTTTACCAGGAAATTCGCTTACATCAATGCCAACACAGAATGCTTTTCCTGCCCCTTTTAAAATGATAACTCTTATATTCTTATCCCTGTCGAATGCCCAGAGCGCATCGTCAAGTTCGCCTGCCATTACTGTATTAAAGGCGTTCCATTGCTTTGGCCGGTTCAATATGATTTCACCTACATGATCTTCTCCTGAGCTTGTAATAATATGTTTATAATCCATGTCCGGCTCCTTTTTTTATATGTATTTTTTCTTGCTACATGGCAAAAATCAGTTATTTAGATGATGT